>CAJXPP010000131.1 GCA_913058195.1 uncultured Gammaproteobacteria bacterium
ACTTGGGGCTCAGCGCTAATAACTTACTAGCCTAGTAAATTACTTTAATATTTAAGCCGTGATAGCGTATCACCAGCTTACTTTCTATATAAGGTTTGATTAATGAGTTTAGCTTTTGTATTTCCCGGACAAGGATCTCAATCAGTAGGAATGCTAACGGAGTTAGCAGCACAATTTCCACAAGTACAACAAACATTCCTTGAAGCATCTAATATCTTAGGTTATGACTTATGGGAATTAGTAACAAATGGTCCTGTAGAATCATTAAATCAAACCGATAAAACTCAGCCTGCAATGTTAGCTGCTGGTATTGCAGTATGGCGTTGCTGGCAAGCAAGTTCTGATATTCAACCGGATTACTTTGCAGGGCATAGCTTAGGTGAATACACCGCTTTGGTTGCATCAGGTGCTTTAGGTTTTTCTGATGCGATTAAGCTAGTTGAACAGCGTGGTCAATTTATGCAACAAGCCGTTCCTGGCGGTGAAGGTGCCATGGCTGCTATTCTCGGATTAGATGATGATGTTGTACGAGCTGTGTGCCTTGAAGCAGCAGGTGATGGTGTCGCTGAGGCAGTTAACTTTAATTCGCCAGGACAAGTTGTTATTGCAGGAAGCGCTGACTCAATCAATAAAGCGACTGAACTTGCTAAAGAAAAAGGTGCAAAACGGGCTATATTGTTGCCTGTTAGCGTTCCTTCACATTGTGCACTGATGAAACCAGCTGCAGAAAAGCTAGCACAATCTCTGACTGATGTGGCTATGAAGACGCCAGAAAAGCCTGTTATTCATAATGTTAGCGTAAGTAGTGCGCAGGGTGTAACAGACATTAAGTTACGTCTAACACAACAGTTATATAATCCAGTTCGTTGGGTTGAAACAGTCCAATGGTTTGCTGAGCATAGCGTCGACACCCTTGTTGAATGTGGGCCAGGAAAGGTGCTTGCTGGTTTGACTAAACGTATTGATAAATCAATATCAGCACTGCCTGTATTTGATTCAGCAACACTAGATAAAGCAATAAATGCACTAGGAGAGAAACAATGAGTTTGGAAGGTAAAATTGCCCTTGTAACAGGTGCAACACGCGGAATTGGTAAGGCAATCGCATTAAGTCTTGGTCAGCAAGGTGCTACTGTTATTGGTACAGCAACCTCTGACAATGGCGCACAAACTATTACAGACTTCCTCAAAGATGCAAACATCACCGGTACTGGTTTAGTCTTAAATGTAACGGATTCTGAGTCAATCGAAGCTGTTGTGACAGAGGTTGAAGCTAGCTATGGTGCACCAAGCATATTGGTTAATAATGCCGGCATTACCCGCGATAATTTATTAATGCGTATGAAAGACGATGAATGGAATGACATCATCGAGACAAACCTCACACCTATTTATAAGTTAAGTAAACGCTGTCTACGTTCTATGACTAAAGCTCGTTGGGGCCGAATTATCACAATTACGTCTGTTGTGGGCGTTATGGGTAATGCTGGTCAAACAAATTATGCTGCAGCAAAAGCAGGCGTTATTGGCTTTAGTAAATCACTTGCCCGTGAAGTTGGCGCGCGTGGCATTACTGTTAACACTGTTGCTCCTGGTTTTATTGATACTGATATGACAAGTTCACTTGCAGACGCACATAAAGAAAAATTATTAGAGAATGTTCCAGTAAAAAGACTAGGCGAACCAGAAGAAATTGCCGCGGCAGTCAGCTTTTTAGCTAGCCAACCAGCCGCATACATTACAGGTGAAACCCTGAATGTAAACGGCGGAATGTATATGAATTAATAGCTAACTTTATGAAAAGTTAACTATTCTTTACCGCGAGGCAGTCATTAATATTTATTCCGGCTTGTCTCGATAGTGTTCGCACTATAAAATGCGTGCACGTTTTGTGTATTTAACCACTGAAGGAAACATACGTTATGAGTGATATTGAAGCTCGAGTAAAAGATATTGTTGTTGAACAATTAGGCGTGAACGCTGATGAAGTTACATCTGAAGCATCATTCATCGATGACTTAGGTGCAGATTCTCTAGATACAGTTGAGCTAGTAATGGCGCTTGAAGAAGAATTTGAATGTGAAATTCCAGATGAAAATGCTGAGAAAATCACAACAGTTAAAGAAGCCGTTAACTATATTAATTCAGTTCAGTCTTAATATCACTAACAGCTAACCATAGCCGCCTAGATGTGTTGACGCACACTAGGCGGCTGTGTTGTTTTAAGCAATAGCAAACCGTAATAGGGGATTCGAAATGTCTAAACGACGCGTGGTAATCACTGGCCTTGGTGCCATAACGCCTGTTGGTTTAAATGTTAAAGATACGTGGAAAAACATTCTTGCTGGAAAAAGTGGCGTAGCACCGCTCACTGATTTTGACAATAT
Source organism: uncultured Gammaproteobacteria bacterium (assembly GCA_913058195.1). GTDB lineage: Bacteria > Pseudomonadota > Gammaproteobacteria > Nitrosococcales > Methylophagaceae. Next base: position 2,387 of record CAJXPP010000131.1, read on the forward strand.
TGAAAGTTTTTCTACTCGTTTTGGTGCAAGTGTCAAAGATTTTGACATTACTACTATCATTCCTAAAAAAGATGCAAAGAAAATGGATACTTTTATCCATTACGGAATTGCTGCAGGTAAAGAAGCAATCGAAGATTCTGGCCTTGAAATTACTGATGAAAATGCCGAACGCATTGGTGTGGCCATTGGTGCAGGAATTGGCGGATTACCAGGTATTGAGAGCGGTTACGACTCATACTTAAAAGGTGGTCCAAGAAAAATATCTCCTTTCTTTGTTCCTAGTAATATCATTAATATGATCGCAGGAAATCTATCGATCATGTATGGAATGAAAGGCCCTAATATCGCTATTGCCACTGCATGCTCCAGTGGAACACATAATATCGCTTCTGCCGGACGTATGATTCAATATGGCGATGCAGATGTTATGGTTGCCGGTGGCGCCGAAATGTCTACTTCAAAAACAGGCTTAGGTGGTTTTGGTGCTGCGCGTGCATTATCGACACGTAATGATGACCCTGTTAGAGCAAGTCGTCCATGGGATATAGATCGTGATGGGTTTGTTCTTGGTGATGGGGCTGGCATCATTGTCTTAGAAGAATATGAACATGCCGTTAAGCGTGGCGCAACAATTTATGCTGAATTGGCAGGGTCAGGAATGAGTAGTGATGCTTATCATATGACATCACCATCACCTGGTGGTGACGGTGCTGCTCGATGCATGAAAAGTGCGATGGCTGATGCAGACTTAACACCTGATCAAGTCGATTATATTAATGCTCATGGAACATCAACACCTGCAGGCGACACTGGTGAAACGCAAGCGATCAAAGCTGCATTTGGTCCCGCAGCAGACTCAGTTGCCATAAGCTCTACCAAATCAATGATTGGTCATTTACTAGGTGCTGCAGGCGGCGTAGAGGCTGTATTTAGTATTTTGGCTATTCGTGATCAAATTGCACCACCCACTATTAATTTAGATAACCCTGATCCTGAATGTGATTTGGATTATGTACCCAATATTGCCCGTGAAATGAAGATTGATATAACCATGTCAAACTCATTTGGTTTTGGTGGCACTAATGGTACTGTTATCTTTAAAAAAGTAAGCTAAGTTTTAATTGAGTTAAATGATTCTAATTAATGGTCAAACCGAAAGTAGAATCGAAGTATTAGACCGTGGCCTGCAATATGGCGACGGTCTATTCGAAACGCTCGCTTATCGTAATAATAAGATTGAGTTTTTAGAACAACATCTGCAACGCCTTCAAACTGATTCTCAACGGCTCAATATTTCATTATCTGAGTCAGGCTTAACAAAAATACATCAAGAATTAGATTTTGTTTGTCAAAATCTTCAAGACGAAGCGGTCATTAAGCTAATAGTTACAAGAGGTGTTGGCGGTCGAGGTTACTTCGCTGGACAAGACTTAAGTCCAACACGAATTATTTCAAGTCATACTTTACCAAGTTACCCACAACACTTTCCCCAAAGTGGTATCACTGTGAGGTTCTGTCAGCATCGATTATCTGAAAGTGCAATATTAGCTGGAATTAAACACCTTAATCGTTTAGATCAAGTCCTAGGGCGTAATGAGTGGACTGATAAAACGATTGCCGAAGGGTTAATGTTTGATCAGCATGATAATTTAATCGAAGGAACAATGAGTAATATATTTCTTGTTAACTCTGGAAACCTATTGACGCCTAAATTAAACCTATCTGGCGTTGCAGGTGTGATTCGGGCAACGATTATTAGACTTGCTTCTGAAAATGGATTGACCGTTATTGAACAGACTTTGTCGAAGACAGATCTTATTGAAGCAAATGAAGTATTCGTTTGTAATAGTGTTAATGGTATTTGGCCTGTCAATAATATAATAGATACACAGCAATCATATAGTGTCGGCTCAATTACGCAACAGTGCCAATCATGGCTTTCTCAGGCAATAAAATAATGCGCTTAGCAGTAAAAATAACGATGTTATTACTACTCATAACATCCGTTTTATCTGCCTATGTGTGGACTGAATATCAACGGTTTGTCACAGAGCCAGTCCTAGTTGCTGAAGGTGGCACTATTTTTACCATTGCACCAGGCTGTAATTTACACAGAATAAGTAAGCAGATCACAAATGATGGTATGAGTGATTTTCCTGACTTTTATTTGTCACTTTATGGCCGTTTAGAGAATAAGGCGCACTTAATAAAGGCCGGTGAATATTTAATACAAGCCGATACCACTTTGCCTCAGTTATTAGAACAATTTATTGCTGGTCAAGTTGTTCAGTATAGCTTCACAATTATTGAAGGCATGACATCACAGCAACTTATTAACGTAGTTATTAATGATGAACGCCTTATCATAACGCTTTCAGATACCGAACTTAAAAGCGTTATGACGACTCTCGGATTGCCTGATAATCATGGTGAAGGTGAATTTTTACCTGAAACTTATAATTTCACTGCTGGTACGACTGATCTAAAATTACTAATGCGGGCCCATAAATCTATGTCTCAAGCATTAGATAAAGCATGGAAAAATAAGGCAGAGAATTTACCTTACAAAACGCCTTATGAAGCACTCATTATGGCTTCAATTATTGAAAAAGAGTCGGGTATCGCTGAAGAACGACCACAAATTGCAGGTGTTTTTGTTCGTCGATTGCAAAAGGGAATGAGGCTACAAACTGACCCAACAGTTATTTATGGAATGGGGGATATTTATCAAGGAAATATTCGACATAAAGATTTACGCCAGGATACACCTTATAATACTTATACTCGTTTTGGTCTACCGCCAAGCCCAATAGCCTTACCAAGTAAAGAGGCTATAGAAGCTGCACTACACCCATTAGTAGGAAAGAGTTTATACTTCGTCGCAACAGGTAAAGAAGGCAGACATGCATTTTCTAACACTTTAGCAGCCCATAATAAGGCTGTTAGAAAATATCAGTTGAAGAGATAATGACAGCAAAATTTATTAGTATTGAAGGAATAGAAGGTGCTGGAAAATCGACTCAGCTAGCTTTTATACAGAAGTTTTTATCTGATAACGATAAAGTTATTACTGTCACACGTGAACCTGGTGGTACAGACTTAGGCGAACAAATACGAAGCTTATTACTCACACCAACAGCGATACCGATGGCGGTTGATACTGAATTATTACTGATGTTTGCCGCGCGTGCAGAACATGTCCATCAGCTGATCAAGCCGGCGCTTGAACAAGGAAACTGGGTTCTGTCAGACCGCTTTACAGATGCGACGTTTGCCTATCAAGGTGGTGGGCGTGGTATTGATCAAACAAGAATTAGAGACATTGCTAATTGGACATTAAATGGTTTACAGCCTGATTTAACCTTATTATTTGATTTGCCCGTCGAAATTGGTCAACAACGAGTATTAAGTCGCAATCAAGGTGTTGATCGCTTTGAACAGGAAAGAGTCGAGTTCTTTGAAAAAATACGAGCCTGTTATCTACAACGAGCAAAAGATGACCCAGAACGCATTAAAGTGATTGATGCCAGTCAATCCATTGTTCAAATACAAGTACAGTTAACTACAATTTTACAATGCATTATCTAATGATTTATTCATGGCAGAAGGCCCAATGGCAGCAATTTAGTCAACTGAAACTGCAAGGGCGTCTACCGCATGCAATAATTTTAACGGGGTCTGAAGGCGTCGGTAAACTGAGTTTAGCTAAGCAGTTTGTGGCTAGCGTTCTGTGTACTGACACTCAACACTCAGAACAGTGTGGTCACTGCCATAGCTGTCAGTTATTTACCGCAGAGAATCATCCTGATCACACAACTATCTGTCTCTTATACACATCTGACGCTGCCGACGATCTACTCTGTGTAGA
>CAJXPP010000132.1 GCA_913058195.1 uncultured Gammaproteobacteria bacterium
TGCGTAACTTCATCATTTGAGGATTAATCTTCACGCCACCAAATACAACCGCAGATCGTAATGGTAAATGCTTGCCGTATAACACCACGCTATCATGCACCTGTGCAGCTAACTCACGTGTCGGCGTTAATACTAAAGTGCGCACATGATTTGGTCGTACTCGCGTACCGGTATCAAGACGTTGCAACAAAGGCAATGTGAAACCAGCCGTTTTACCTGTGCCCGTTTGAGCAGCAGCCATAACATCACGGCCAGAAAGTACAGCAGGAATAGCTTCTAATTGAATCGGTGAAGGCGTGGTATACCCTTTTTCCTCAACAGCACGAACTAGAGGAGCAGAAAGCCCAAGGGATGAAAATGACATAAGGTGGTCTCAATTTACAGTGGGGATCTCAATGACATATATAAAGCATGGAGATGAGTTAAGGATTTAAGAGGTTTATCTACGCAATTATAACAGCTATGCTTAAAAAAATTTATTTGTTGAGATCAGGCGTGCTCTGAACAGTCTTAAACAAACAAACCCGCACTATAACCAGAAGACCATGCCCACTGAAAGTTAAATCCACCCAAATGTCCCGTTACATCGAGTACTTCACCAATAAAATAAAGGCCTGCTTGCTGTTTGGATTCCATTTTTTTCGAGCTAATCTCTGCCGTATCAACACCACCTAAAGTAACTTCAGCAGTACGATATCCTTCCGTTGCTGAGGGCTTTAGCTGCCAGTTATTAATATTGTTACCGATAGCGATTAACTGTTTATCCGTCATTTCAGCTAAGGGGCTATCCGCTTGTTGTGGCCACCACAACTCTTGTAGTTCTTTAACTAAACCTTTGGCTAACTTTTTAATTAGCAGGGTTCTTAATAGCTGCTTGCCTTGCGTATTTTTTGCTTCCAGCAACCATTCAGGCATATTCAAGTAAGGTAATAAATTAATACTGATTTCATCACCTTGCTGCCAATAGTTTGATATTTGCAACATCACCGGACCACTGACTCCGCGATGGGTAAATAATACATTTTCAGTGAACGATCGTTGATTACACGTCACTTCAACTTCTAAGGCTAGACCCGATAATCGTTCGCATACTGGCTTCATTTGATCACTAAACATAAAGGGCACTAATCCAGCTCGTCGCTCAGTTAGTGTTAAACCAAATTGCGTGGCTATCTCATAACCTATACTGCTGCCACCTAATGAGGGTATGGACAATGCCCCTGTGGCAACCACCAACGATTGGCACTGTAATTTCTGCACACGATGATCTTGCGTAAGGCTAAGCTGATAACTGGGTCGATTATCTTCATGTTGATGTTTATCTGAATGCCCGCTTAGATCGAGGGACTTCAGACTCTGCATTTCACAATGAGTTCTAATCTCAACCCCAGCTTGAGCACACTCATCTAAAAGCATCGCCAAGATTTCTTTGGCGGAGTTTTTACAAAACTGCTGGCTATGTTTGCGTTCTTCAACTTCAATACCATGGCGTTCGACCATGGCGATAAAGTCCCACTGTGTATAGCGCTTTAATGCCGCCTTACAAAAATGAGGGTTCGCTGAGATAAAGTTATCCGCTTCAACAATATGATTGGTGAAATTACATTTACCACCACCAGACATAAGGATTTTTTTACCAACTTTATTGGCTTTTTCAATCACTAATACCCGTCGGCCACGCTGGGCAGCAGTAAAAGCACACAGTAAGCCCGACGCCCCAGCACCTAAAATAATGACATCGTATTGGCTTGAATCAACAGTCACGAATAGACTTCCAAAAGAAAACAGCTTAAAGGGTAAACAGATCTATTTAGAATTACCACAAACACCGACTATTTAGCTGCTTTTATTAAAAACTACTAAGCTATACTGACTCACTGTTTGATAAGGATGCAGAGCATGAATAATGACCCTAGCCCACCGACTTTTAATAAAATCACGATTGTCATTATCTGGTTGCTATTGCTTGGTGCGACCACATTACTATTTAACAGTATACTGGATGATATTAACAACCCAAATCAACAACTTAGTATCTCTGTTAATGAAAGTGGCCAACAAGAAATCATCTTAGAACGCAATAAATACGGGCACTATATCGCGACAGGAATGATTAATGGTCACTCAGTTGAGTTTTTATTAGATACAGGCGCAACATTAGTGGCTATTCCCGAACATATTGCTGATAGGATCAATTTAAAGAAAGGGCAGCGTTTTCAGTCTCAAACCGCTAATGGCAATAGCCTCTCTTATTCAACAAAGGTAGACAGCCTATCGCTTGGCGGTATTGTTATGACTAATGTCCCAGCAAGTATCAGTTCCGGAATGAAGTTTGATGAAATTCTGCTCGGCATGTCATTTTTAAAGCATTTACAGCTGACTCAACAAGGCAAAACATTAAAAATAAGTGTGCCTGAATAAACTGAAAAGGCCACTATTAAGTAACACTTATTATCGATACAAGCTTTGATAGTGACGGAATTAGACTCATCACTACGTCGTTATTAAGCATCCATATTAAGCCCGAACTATTAACTAGCACCGTTATCCAAAACACTATTTTGAATTCATCTTTACTGCTCTTATGTCTCAAGCTATTTTGTGCATAAAAAGCACCAGGCCAACCACCTAAAAGAGCTAATAGATGAAGCGTACTTTCTTTTGTTCGCCATCGGCCTGTTCGTGCTGCTGACTTATCTACTGCATAAGCTAAAAATGTGATTAGGCTAACAGCAATATATCCCACCAAAATAATCAACGGTAACTTACCCATCAGAGTAATTACGATTAAAAATAGACAAAATAATGCTGTCATGATTGAACCGAATAACCTTGTTTTCTTTTGTGTGTTTTTGGCTAGCTTCGCAGTTCTGGGAAATTCAACTTTCTCAGCCCTAAAGCGGCCAGTATTATCTTTGACTTGTTGATAAGTAATAACATTACCGTTAACAGGCCTACGCTTACGCCTCACAAATGATTTAATATGAACAAAAGCTTTATCTCCACCGCCATTTGGCTCAACAAACCCAAAGCCTTTATCATCATTCCAGTTTGTTATTTTTCCTTGATATCGCACAACAACATCCTTATTTAGCTGCTAGATTAACTTACTAGAACTGTAACAGCGATTGATTTTAGTTAGAATAATAACCTTACTACCCCTACAGGCCTCAATATGAATTTGAATATTACCGATCCTGCTATTATGTTTTCAGGTATATCACTGTTATTTTTAGCCTATACCAACCGTTATTTGGCCTTAGCCAGTGTTGCTCGTACACTTAATAAAGATCTCAAAAATCAAGACGAGCAGAATAGGATTCGACAAATTCAGAACCTTCACCTTCGCATCAACCTAATCAAGTACATGCAGGTATTTGGGGTAATTTCATTTTTGTTCTGTGTATTCGCGATGTTGACATTATTTTGGAAAAATCAATTTCTAGGTGAAACATTCTTCATAATGAGCCTAGTCACCATGATTATTTCACTGCTAATATCCTTAGCTGAAATCCTAAAGTCGGGTGAGTCACTCAAAATTGAATTTGAAAGAACCAATGTTCGTGATCTTTGGGATAAATAAGATAATCGACAGTATTAATATGTTTAAATAAATTTACTGCTTCTGAGCATCAATTAACGATTTCAAATTAAACATGCGAACTTCATTTTCACCTATTTCTGTTTTAACGCGATTTATTTTTCTTTGATAGTCTGTTTTCACATCATCGATTCGCTGAAATAAATCATGTTCACTTGTTGCAATTAGAGTCTCTGAATATTCATAGTACTTCTCGTTAAGCACTTGTAATTCGGCATCACGCTGCTTTTCTAACTGGCTTATTTTGGTATTTAAAGTATCACTCTTTGCTATTAATGCATCCCACTCATCATACTGTGACTCTTCAGTATAATGCTTCGTGGTACGGCGCTGCCTATCGACATCTTCAATTTTTGGCTGATAAACCTTAATTTCAACTTTCTCGGCACCTTGTCCACAAAGTTGATCGCTAAAGATTAAATCACCGTTTAATTTGCACTTATAAACCTCAGCAAAGCTAACACTGCATACGGCTAAAAACAGTATTGTGATTATTCGCATATCCATCGCCACGCTAGTGTTGTCACCTCTTTAAGTGAAAGGGTTTTTAATCCTCAGGTAGAGCATCAAACTCTTGTTTCTTTTTCCCCATCCATGCTGCCATTGCAGCAGGGTCCGCCATAAGCGTCATTACTTCTTGCATCGCCACTAAATGTGCAGCATCTTGCTGTTGAAACATTTCCATACCATGCTGCTTGCTCATTGCAGCTAACTCATCAAAAGTAGTTGCCTTAAATACTTTATCGCAAGCACCACCCAATTGTTTACAAGTCATTGTTTTCATATTTAAATCGCTTTACCTTAAATTATTGCTATGTATTATATTCCCATTCACCGTACTCAGGGATATCAGAATTATAATCCAAGCAATTCACTTTGTGTGACTCCCTAGCTATTGCTTGTAGCACCGCACTAAGATCATAATATAAACACAAACTAAGTATTAGCATTGACTAAATTAGACCTTCATTTATTTTAAAGATAAAAATAGCCATGAAAACTATTAATACAGCGCTGATCTTTTTGTTCAGCCTATCACTATCAAACTCGTTTGCTAGCACTCACATTAATAATAAAAAACAATTATTAATTGATACTCTACTCCTGCAAAACAATGCCTCATCTATACATGTCAGTGACAGACTTTCTAAAAGCTATCTTCAGCAAATAAACGCAATCTTAAAACAATCAAACCCAAATCTCGGCCAAGAAAAAATCGATGCAATCCAACGGAAAGTAAAACAAACCATCCACCAACACCTTGTCGTTAAGCAACAATTTTCTACTCTGATCTCACCCATCTATGATCAGAATTTCAGTGTAGTGGAGTTAACAATGATGATTGAATTTAATAAAACTGACTTTGGCAAAAAACTACTTCGAGTCATGCCTTTAATTTCAAATGAAGCAGCGTATATATATGAAGAATTAGAGCTAGATTTAGCCCCAGAAATAAACGAGCAAGTATTGGATATTATTAAGACTGAGTAGTCTTCGCAACAAAAAAATCTGTCGCCTATTAGTCCATTTTCTAGCTTGGGATAGTATTAGCGAGACCTAGCAAAACTCCATTCAGTATTACATTTATCTTATGGGGTTGCGTTTATTACATCTGAAATACGATCCAGCACAATATGACCTAGTGACAATAATGCTGCATCAGGTTTTATTAAATCAGGGATTTGCACCACCGTCATCCCTGCAGCTACTGCCGACGTCACCCCATTAGGTGAATCTTCAAATGCGATACAAGCATTGGGCTGGCATGATAATGATGTCGCTGCTTTTAAAAAAATATCAGGTTGAGGTTTACTATTGGCTACCTGATCACCGCCAATAACGATGTCAAAATAATCCAACACACCTGCTTTATTCAATTTATGGGTAGCAATAACGGTGTGAGAAGACGTTGCCACCGCCATAGGGATATGATGAGATTGACAATAGCTTAACACCTCGACAACACCTGCTTTTAGAGGCACCGCCTTATCTTTTACCCATTCGCCATAAAGGCTCCGCCATGTCTGGTTAAACACATCTGCATCAATGCTGTCATTCAGTGCACTTTTAATCACTGCATTGCCTGTTTGAGCATTAGTACCGACAAACTGCATAAACACTTCAGACAAATCAGCCAAGCCATACTGCTTACACACCGTATCAAAGGCGAGTTTAGCTAACGGCTCACTATCAAGTATTAGCCCGTCCATATCAAAAATAGCAGCAGAAAACTGAGTTAGCATTATATAAAAAAGGCATCCGAAGATGCCTTGATTAGTTTAGAAGTGCTGGTAATGCTTTTTCAATGTTTTAGTTACTGCCCAAACGCTTGTTAAGCCGTCAGGGAAGATAACGTAATCACCTGGAACGATAGTAACTGGCGTGCCACCATCTGGTGTAACAACAATTTCACCTTCTAAGATGTATGAACGTTCGCTTTTATTGTCAAAATCAAGACGAAATTCAGATACTGGGCAATCCCAGATATTCCAGCTAGAAACGCCTAATTCTTTTAAACGTTCTTCACTTAAGTTTTTTTCAATTATAATTTCTGGCATAACATTCCTGCTTTATATGTTGCTGTCTCTTATACACATCTCCGAGCCCACGAGACTAGGCATGATCTCG
>CAJXPP010000133.1 GCA_913058195.1 uncultured Gammaproteobacteria bacterium
ATGATACGGCGACCACCGAGATCTACACAGAGTAGATCGTCGGCAGCCGTCAGATGTGTATAAGAGACAGCTTGTAGCTCTGGCCAAAATTCTACTGAAGTTTGATCGATAACTGGGGTAGTTGCAAAATGTAAGTTGTGTTTGAAGTTAACTTTACATATCAACACTAACAAAAAAAAGGTTATTATGGCAGTTATATTGAGGCTATAAACCAAGTCACACGTCAAAAAGAAAGAATTAAACATTAGGGAATATTATGCGACTTAAAGTCACTAGTTCTATACTTATACACACGCTATCCCCGATTATCTTTATCTTTTTCTCGGCACCTATTTTTGCTGTTGAGCATGTCGTTTTACAATTACGGTGGCATAATCAATTTCAATTTGCGGGCTACTATGCCGCATTAGAAAAAGGCTATTATCAACAAGCTGGCCTTAATGTTGAGATCGTTGAAGGACAACCAGATAAAAAACCACTCATAGAAGTTCTCAATGGCGATGCACATTATGGTGTTGGAAACAGTGAAGTATTGTTATCACGCCTTCAAGGCTCACCATTGGTTGCACTTGCTGCCATTTTTCAACACTCACCTTCAGTATTAATCTCGAAACGAAGTAGTCGGATTTCAACGCCCCATGATCTTATCGGCAAAAGTGTGATGATGATAAATGAGGGTCTTGATGCCGACTTTATTGCAATGCTTAACAATGAGGGGCTTAATCCAAATGCGATCAATACCATACCTAGTAGTTATGAAATTAATGATCTAATCAGTGGCAAAACTGATGTATTTAACGCTTACTTATCAAACGAACCATACTATTTAAAACAACAAGGGATTGAATATTCAATATTAAACCCTAAGACCTATGGTATTGATTTTTATAGTGACATTTTATTTACCACTGAGCATGAATTAACTTCTCACTCAGATCGCGTAGCTTTATTTCGTGAAGCGAGTTTAAAGGGATGGCAATATGCATTGGATAATCCAGATGAAATAATTGATCTGCTACTCAATAAATATCATGTCGATAAGTCAGAATCACATTTAGCATTTGAAGCAAAAATCATTAAAGGTCTAGTATTACCCAGTGTTGTAGAAATTGGACATATGAACCCATGGCGTTGGCAGCATATGGCAGAAACCTTTATCGATGCCAATATGCCTGCCAATAGTAATCGCTTAACAGGATTTGATTATCAGCAGATACTTTTAAACCGACAGCAGAAGTGGAGTAATATTGGCAAAGTAACCAGTGTCACAAGCATCATCTCAATACTCACACTATTGATCCTTTATTTTATTTACAGAAAAACAAAGCAGGAAATTCACTTACGTATTAAGGCTGAACAAGCCTTAGAAGAGTTAGCGTACACTGATAGTTTGACTGGTTTATATAATCGCCACCAATTCTTTATTTTGGCAGAACAAGCAATTAAAAATGTGGTTCGCACAAAGTCATCCATAGCGATTTGTTTTCTTGATGTTAACAAATTTAAAGAGGTCAATGATCAGTTTGGCCATCATATTGGTGATGAACTTCTACTTAATCTTGCAACTGTGCTTAAAACACACACACGGGATTCGGATATCGTTGCCAGAATTGGTGGGGATGAATTTGTTATCATTTTAGATAAAATTAAAAGCCGAGAACAAGCTGACATACTGATCACAAAACTTAATCAACACATAAACAAATCCTTCATCTATGGAGGAGAAAGCTTTAGTTATACGGTAAGTATTGGTTTGAGTATCTTTCCGGATGATGCAGAAACATTACCAGAACTTATTAAACTTGCTGATAGTAAGATGTATCATCAGAAACAAACAGCTTAAAATTTTCTCCTCAGACATACTTGATGTGGTCTCACTTCGGTTTTTATAACAAGTCATTCAAGCGGATCCGCTAACGTGGCCAGATTAACTCCAGCGTTGAATGAATGGCTGCTTGTGGGACAAAGGAGACAAATATTAAAATTGATTGGCTTTCAACCGTACTAGTTACATTACTTATAGCAACATTGTTAGCATTTTTCATCGGATATCTTCCGTATCCTTACGGTTGGATTATTATTACAATTGTACTTATAGCTAGATTAACGGCTAATAGTAGAAAAAATGACAGCTGATGACCCGAAACGGTCAGTTAGATTATTTAACTACAGGAATAAAATACCTCAATAATCGGGCACATCCATATTATGGAACCTAGGGCCGGAATCGAACCGGCACGGCCGTGAAGCCGAGGGGTTTTAAGTACGAGAAATTGAGTGTTATGGATGCAGTAAATTGAAGATTTGTAACTAGTAATTCATGGTTATCAGATTGAGATTTCAGAAACGAGACAATATAATCAGTATGCCCCCTCTGTTGACCGATTGGTTAGTAAGATCAAGAAACGTAATGAGTTCTTCAGTGTGAACTGAAACCGAAATATTGGGAGGTGATAATACCTAGTATTTACCTGGAGCGCCCCGAAAATGTTGACGTGGGCTTTTTCTTGAGTCTGCGCCACTAGCATTAGATTGTTGGTAGTTTGTGCTTTCACTTACCCACTGGAAATAATGTTTGTAAAGAGATGGGTTACTGCTCTTTTTAACAGTAAAACGTTTGTGCGGTGGCTTACCCTTATAGATGACTACTTTCAAAGTGTTATCGTCAATTGAGGTGACTTTAGGGGCAGAATTTACTGTCAGTGAGCTTGCCATAAATATCGCTAGGACCATAGTAATAATATATCTTTTCATATCAATTCCAGTCTCCAGAACCTCTACATGATCACATTTAGTCTCATATCAAACGCACTGAAAAGGATCGCTTAGATAAGATATTAGATAGTAGGTGTATATGGGTTGTCTTTCTCAGATTTGTATCATTATATGATGATAAGTATTAAGGAGTAATGCTTATTAGTGATAGGATTAAGCTATAACGCTGTTAAAAAACTGACTTCTGTATAACTCTGGCCTTGCTGACGTATAGAGCACTTATGTATTGTTTATACTTTTGGACGGTGGGACATTTTTAGGGACATCAAACGATAGATACAAAAAAGCAGCTAATCACTAAGTGACTAACTGCTTGATGTATATACAAGTATATGGTGCGCCCGACACGATTCGAACGTGTGACCGCCTGGTTCGTAGCCAGGTACTCTATCCAGCTGAGCTACGGGCGCTTAATTTATCAATTATACAGACTTTAGATAATGTCATCAATAACTAATTTGTTGGCGGAGAGCGAGGGATTCGAACCCTCGATAGGGGTAAACCTATACACCCTTAGCAGGGGTGCGCCTTCAGCCACTCGGCCAGCTCTCCGTTTCAAGCCCACTATTATATCAGGTGGATATTAATATGCTAGTAATAAATGAACTAAATTACTTAACCTACGCTAAGATCTTGATCTTTCTCAGCTTGGATACGATCATAGATTTCTTCACGATGAACAGTGACTTCTTTTGGAGCATCAATTCCAATTCGGACTTGGTTTCCTTTAACGCCTAGAACGTTAACAACTACGTCATCACCAATAATTAGAGCTTCGCCAACACGTCTTGTGAGAATTAACATAATTATCTCCTTATTATTCTCTGGTTTTGGATGGGTCAGAATAAACCAACAGGTAGTTTATAGAGAGCCGTAGAGATTTATTATACGCACTTTTGTAATATATGTGTCATATGACACGCTCATTGATGTTGCTAGCCAAGCTTTATTAGGCATGCTCAAGATTAAAGGCACTATGTAATGCATTAACGGCTGAATCTAACAGTTCGTCACTGACAACAACGGAGATTTTGATTTCAGACGTTGAGATCATGCTGATATTAATATTTTCATTTGCCAATGTTTCAAACATAGTATTAGCAACACCTGCATGAGAACGCATGCCAACTCCTACTACCGAAACTTTAGCAATTTTATTATCACTAATGACTTCTTTTGCATTTAAATGTAAAGCAGTTTTTTGCAAAATAGTCAGTGCTTGTTGAAAATCATTACGATGAACGGTAAATGTAAAATCAGTAGATGAATCATGACCTGTATTTTGGATGATCATATCGACTTCAATATTGGCTTTTGCTATCGGACCAAGAATTTGAGTGGCGATACCGGGATGATCTGGCACACCAAGTACAGTGAGCTTTGCTTCATCTCTGTTAAATGCAATGCCTGAAATAACAGCTTGTTCCATTTTAGGGTCCTCGGCCGTGATTAATGTACCGCCACCATCTTTAAAGGATGAGAGTACACGTAACGGGACGTTATAGTTACGGGCAAATTCGACACTGCGAATTTGTAATACTTTTGCACCAAGACTAGCCATTTCTAGCATTTCTTCGTATGTGATCGTATCGAGGCGACGCGCTTCAGAAACAACGCGTGGATCAGTGGTATAAACACCATCAACATCAGTGTATATTTGACACTCATCTGCTTTAAGTGCTGCTGCAAGGGCAACGGCAGTTGTATCTGAACCGCCACGGCCTAGCGTAGTGATATTGCCATGTTGATCACAGCCTTGGAATCCTGCGACTACGACAATGCGGCCAGCTGTTAACTCTGATCGAATCTTATGATCATCGATTTCTGTGATGCGAGCTTTATTATGGGTGGTGTTGGTTAAGATCCTTACTTGGCTGCCAGTGTACGATGTTGCAGATATACCCAATTGTTCAAGTGCCATACATAATAAAGCAATTGTTACTTGTTCGCCTGTAGACAGCAATACATCAAGTTCGCGGCCATTTGGATTGTCGTTTAGTTCGTTCGCTAAACCAATTAATCTATTGGTCTCACCACTCATTGCTGACAGTACAACAACTAAATCGTCACCTTGTTGTTGATGTTTAATCAGCTTTTTAGCTACTTCTCTAATACGTTCAACAGTACCTACTGAGGTACCACCATATTTTTGTACAATTAATGCCATATTTTTTAGCTTTCCAGCTTCTCGCTTATCCAATTTGTAACAGACTTTAATGCAGCCGCCAGATTTTCTGGTTGATTACCACCACCTTGAGCCATATCAGGTCTACCGCCACCTTTTCCACCTACTTGGGCTGCAACATGGCCGACTAATTCACCTGCTTTTACTTTATCTGTAAGATCTTTTGTGACACCTGCAATTAAGGTTATTTTATCGCCATCAACGGCAGATAATATAACGGCAGCTGTGCCAAGTTTATTTTTTAGTTGATCAACTGTATCTCGTAATGATTTACCATCAGCGCCATCAATGGTTGATGCCAAGACTTTAATACCCGAAATATCTTGTGCTGAACTTGCCAAATCACTACCTGCACTGCTAGCTAGCTTTGACTTTAGTACATCCAATTCTTTTTCAAGTTGGCGAGTACGTTGAATTAATTGAGTTGCTTTTTCTTCTACATTGTCAGGTTTTGCTTTAATTAATGCAGAAATAGTTTGTAAGCGTGACTCATTATTTTCAATATAATCGAGTGCACTTTCACCGGTGACGGCTTCAATACGACGTACGCCAGATGCAATTCCTGCTTCTGAGGTGATTTTTATTAAGCCGATATCACCTGTACGTGTAGCGTGTGTACCGCCACAAAGTTCAGTTGAAAACTCACCCATTTTTAAAACACGAACATCTTCTTCATATTTTTCACCAAATAAGGCCATAGCACCTGTTTGTTTGGCTTCTTCAAGGTCCATTATACTTGTTTCAATATCATGGTTTAGGCGAACCTGTTGATTCACTAAACGTTCAATCTCTTGCAGTTGCTGTTGATTGACACCCTCAAAATGAGAGAAGTCAAAGCGTAATCGCTGCGCATTAACTAATGAACCTTTTTGTGTAACATGATCGCCTAAAACTTGCTGAAGAGCAGCATGTAATAAATGCGTTGCCGAGTGATTTAATGCTGTTGCTTGTCGGTTGCCTTCATTTATATGAGCAGTAATGCTATCGCCAACTTTAAAACTACCATTTTCACAAGAACCAATATGAGTGAAGGCTTTGCCTTGTTTATGTGTATCAGTGACATCAAAGTTGGCCAAACTACTTGAAATTTGACCTATATCGCCAGCTTGGCCACCAGACTCGGCATAGAAGGGACTATGATCAAGTACTAAAATACCTTGTTGGCCTTGATGTAATTGATCGACATGGTCTCCATCGAACAAAATACTAGTAATTGTTGCTTCATCACGCACGCGGTCATAGCCACAG
>CAJXPP010000134.1 GCA_913058195.1 uncultured Gammaproteobacteria bacterium
ATATAATTATGTCTATGAAGATATTTGTTATTAAAATTCAGACGTTACTGTGACCACAAGCCATCGAAGTAAAAATAAACTAAGTAAACCAAATCGAAAAGGTCTGCATCCAAGAAATTTACATCGGGATGGTTATGACTTTCATTCCTTAGTAAAAAGTTTTTCAGAACTCGAACTCTATGTGAAAGCAAATGAGCACGGAAAGCTGACTATAGATTTTGCAGATCCATTGGCTGTAAAAGCACTCAATACAGCTTTATTAAAGCATCACTACAACATTCACCATTGGAATATTCCAGAAGGTGCGCTTTGCCCACCGATCCCTGGCAGAGTTGACTACATTCATTATATTGCTGACTTACTCGACATTGGCGAAGCTAATATGAACTTAGCGAATGATCGGTCAAAAATAAAGCTATTAGATATAGGCACAGGCACCAATGGGATCTATCCCTTATTGGCTTGTCAGCTATATGGCTGGCAATGTGTTGCTAGTGATATTAATTTGCAGTCGCTTGAAAATGTATCTTCGATTATAGCCAATAACCCTCAGCTAGAAGAT
The DNA here is from genome assembly GCA_913058195.1 of uncultured Gammaproteobacteria bacterium. Classification (GTDB taxonomy): domain Bacteria; phylum Pseudomonadota; class Gammaproteobacteria; order Nitrosococcales; family Methylophagaceae. The sequence continues at coordinate 563 of CAJXPP010000134.1, forward strand.
CGAATTACATTGCGAAGCCAGCATGATAAAAATCATATTTTTGACGGCATCATACAAGAAGGTGAGTTTTTTGACGTTAGTGTATGCAACCCGCCATTTCATGTCTCTCTAGAAGAAGCCCTCAAAGGCAGTCAACGTAAAGTTGATAATCTGGCTCGCAACCGTGGAGAGCATCTAAGCACGAAGAATAATAAATCAAAACTAAGCTTAAATTTCGGAGGCATAGGAGCAGAGTTATGGTGTAAAGGCGGTGAGCAACTATTTCTCAAAAAAATGATTAAAGAAAGTAAATCCTTTTCAACACAATGCCGTTGGTTTACCAGCTTGGTTTCTAAATCTGAAAATGTAAAACCTGCAATCAAGTTGCTCCGTAAACTAGATGCAGCTGATATACGAGAAATAGAAATGGTGCAGGGTAATAAAATTACACGAATAGTGGCGTGGACATTTTTTAATCAGGCTAACTAATAATTTAAGAAGGTTTTTAAATATGCCTAATTGCTTAGCTTGAATATAGTTTACTAAAATTGTGAAGGTTGAGTGGAATGGAGCAACCTGTTCAAAGATCTGATTGAGCGGCTTGTTTGGTAGACTTATTACTATTTTCTTTATGGCTTAAGGCACAAGCTTTACAGATACATACTTTATTTTTATCGGCATTAGACACTTGGTTTAGCAAGCCATCCGGAAACGTTATTGAACTATCAGCACACCAGCAGGCCTCACCATTATTGTTGGGGGATAAATTACCGCAAAAATTATTCTGTCCACACAAAGGACAATTACTTGGGGTAGTACTTTTTTTTTGACTCAACACAAACTCCAATAAAATAAAACGTGTAAATTTAAACCTGAACTAAACGACTTAGCTCAGCGGAGCCTGTTATATATTGTTTGTAATGTCCAGCAACCCTGAATATGACATACCAGACAATAAAGCGATTACTTGCATCAATTTTACACAATCACTGAAAATTTGTGCAATTGAGCAGGTTATTTTTCAATACTCAATTTTTGTTGTAAGCCTTCTTTTGCTCTATAGCTTATTTTTAAAAGGATATAAGGCTCGAGTTAACAGGCTGCAGTGAAGCGAGGTCAAAATGAGAATGATTTATTTTGTGTTTGATCAGAAATATACCACTCTCTAATCATTATCGATCCACTCTACTAGACGTTTTTCACCCCAATAGTTGGCCAGACAGGGAATTACACCACTAATAAAACCAACATGACCACCATGTTCGGCTAGTTCCAGCCAGACATTATCTGGCAACTCGTCCAGCCTAGGTGGAGTGTGCGGAGACATGAAAGGATCATCGGCAGCGTGCAGTATCAGAGTAGGTACACGGATCTGTGGGATAAACTGGCGACTACTGGCGCGTTTATAATAGTCATCTCCTCCCTTAAATCCGTGCAAGGGCGCAGTGACCTGATCATCAAACTTCCAAAAGGTATCGAGCGTATCGATATCAATATCCAGTGGAGATATGACGTTAGCGAATTTGTCTTTATAACTCTGTCGCATGTCGCTGATCAGCCTCCGTTGATAGAGTCGTGAAAACCCCTGATCCATACGCTTGGCAGCATGCTCTAAACGAAATGGTACGGACATGACAGCCGCCTTTTGTAATGGCATAGCCGAACCTTGTTCACCTAACCACTTGAGCAGGACATTACCACCGAGCGAAAAACCGACTGCAGCATAAACTTCGATATGCATTTGATCTCTTAAAAACTCTAGGATTAGCTGCGGATCATCACTTTGGCCACTGTGATACCACTGTGGCAGGCGATTAGCTTGATAGCTACAACTACGAAAATGCATCAAACAGGCTCGATAACCACGTAGATTGAGTTCACGCATCAGACCAGTGGTATAAACTGAATCAATACTACCTTCAAGACCATGTAGAAGAAGGACCGTCTTGCCATCTTTAGGACCAGACCAGGCCAAATCGATAAAGTCACCGTCTGATAATTCCACTCGCTGCCACTCTATCTCCAGCTTGGGTTTGAGACGAATAAAGCTAGACCAAATGGTCTGAGCATGGGCTCCACGCAACCACCATGCTGGCTTAAATTGACTATGAATAATGGGCATATTTCTTTGAGACCTTATTTATCTGATAACTGAGCATATCTTATTCTTCATCTCCACTTTGTGACTCAATTATTCTAGCTTATCCAGGCTTTGCGCCCTTTAATTTTGCTTTGCGAATTTCGTTTGGAAATTGGCTAGGTAATGTTTCTAGAAAGATATCTGAATATAATGAATTGATTTTCTCTCTAATTCTATCGAAAAAAACCATTTCATAGCCTTTTGATATTAGATACTGAACAATAATATCCCGGGCGCGCTCACGTTGTTGCTCTCTTTGTGAACTAAGCAACATAGCTATTACACCGGCAAGATAGAAAAGCAATATCAAACCGAGTGACCAGTACTGGGCTGAGATACTAAAGTCTAAATTATTTAGAAGTCCTAGCCATGCTTTGAAAATAAATGGAAGCAATAAAAATGAAATTAAAAATAGGTCAAATGGAGATGCTTCTTTAAGAGTGTTTAATATAGTTCTTGGGTCCACGGGTTACTTCTTAATTAAGATCTTTAATAACGGGCAAAATATAACAGGTCACATCCCTTAAGGTGTTTTGTTAATTGCTTTGAATTTATTTCGTATCTGTTCAATACGTTTTCGGTTAACACCAAAATCTGAATGGCCAACTCTTGAAGCTGATCGAATATGTATGGTTATTTCTGTTGATGTTGTAGTAGGGAAATAAAACTCTACATCATCAACAAAGCGAAATACCATAGAAGTAAACTCAGCTCTAATATAATTATCTTCAGTCACTACGATCTTTGATCTTTTCAATTCACTAAGAATTATTAAGATATGTTTTTTAACATCCAATGAGCTACCTTTACTAAGCATAGGCTCGATATAATGTTCAGCATCTTCTATCTGGCTATTAACACAGTTTGGTGTTGTTGGACATTGGCTTAGCTGGCCATTATCAATTCCCAATTTAGCTGACACTGTTGTACACCCTGTTAAAAGTAGTAAATTTGTGAGAAGAACCCGAACTTGTTTATTCATTGTTCTTGTTCCTTAATATATAACACGCTTTTAGGTAAAGGGCTGGCCCGCTAGCGACAGACTCAATAAAAACATACTGCTTCCAATATCAAGTTAGCAGCCCTTTTGCTTAAAGCTCATTAGTCTGAAAGGTAATAGGTAACAGTTGAAACCACTCTCACTTTCTTAATGTGGAGATTATTCTTGTCTCTAGCACTAATGCTAAATTGTCCTTGGGATGCAGATCGTATCTTTCCTAATGCACTCTTAGAATCGGCAGAAAATTTCTCGGCAACCTCGCGAGCCTTTCTAGTCGCTTCTTCAATCATTTCAGGTTTTACTTCATTTAGCCGCGTAAAAATATACTCAGTTTGTGATTCATAATTACCACCAGTGAATACTATTCCTTGCTTGCCTAAGTCCGACATTAATCCCATAACATCCCGTACTACATCAATGTTTTTAGAGTAAACAGTGACTGTCTGGAAGGCGGTATATCTGAATTGAGCTTGAGCTTGATTGCCATACTGTTGTGCAGATTTATCTGTGATCGCAGGAGAAGAATACGATATTTCACTTGCATCAATACCAGCGCTTTTTAGAAACGCTTTAATCTTTGCAGTACTACCATCTATGGACTTATACATTTCTTCAAGATTATTGCTAGCAGCACTGAACTGAATTGGCCAGATCACTATATCAGCCTTGTACTCTCTTTCAGATAAACCTTTAACAGTAACGGTACGTTCATACTCTTTAAACTTAATCGCCGCATCGCCAAGAAGATAGCCGAGAGAAGAGAGGGCTATAATTAAGCAAACACCAAGCACGATTGAACTACTTTTATTTGAGTCCGTCATAAACTTCTCCTTTAAGCATAAAGCACATTAAGCGGCTTTAAATTTTTGAACGGGTTGATAACAGCCAGCCGTTTTAAGTCCGTCTGAATATCTTGTTATATACCGTTTTTCTCAATATACAAAACAAACTTATCTGTAAGTCGAGGTAGAGCAACTAAGTAATAATTGCTTGAATGCCAATAATACAGAGCACCTAAATTTCTGAAGGCCCTATTTTGGCAGTGATAGTAAGCGGAATAGAAAATGATTTAACTATAAAAAGCTTCAACAGTTCCTTTTAGCTTGATCATAAGCGGTTGGCCCCGACGGTCTAATGCCTTAGTAGATGCGACTTTTACCCAACCTTCACTAATGCAATATTCCTCGACATCGGTACGTTCTTTGCCATTCAGCCTAATACCAATGTCATGCTCGAAAATGTCTTCCACATGATGTGGGCTACGGGGATTACCCGAAAGGCGATCCGGCAAATCTGGTAGTGATTTAGTGTCGTTCATATTCGTGACCTGAAATAAATAAAAAGTACGTTATTGTAGACAATATAAACCTAGCGCTCAACAACTACAGAAGAGTTTATAAGTATTGCGTGGTGACGTGTGAATTTCTACTAATTCATTAATAGATCTCTTAGAGCCCTAATTCATCTGAAGTTCGATATAGTGCTAAACTTTTCTAGGCATCTGAAGGATCTAAAGAAGAGGCTGTTGCTTTTGGGCAGCCTCAGAGAACGGATTGAACGAGGTTGGTTTTCTTGTTGGCAATTGCTAGTCTTCAACAATTAAAGGGTAGCGTCCCATTTAATTCAGGGTTGGGCACAACAAGAGCCCCCTGATTTACCACCAATTTGAACTGGTGGGCATAGGACTGACCCGTATGAACAAAACACACAACAATCTCCTGCCTTAGGCCGTAATAGTGTCATGCAATTTGAACACTCATAAAACCACTGGCAAGCATCCGTTGGCATAATTTCTTCCTTTGCCTGCCTGCATTCTGGACAAGTAATGACAGATTTTAGAAAAACTTTAGCATCCATAATTAAACTCTAAGCTACTACATAAGGGAGTGGCGCTTTTTGGCTGCCCCAGAGAGCGGACTGAAAGATGTTGGTTTTCTTGTTAGCAATTGCTAGTTTTCAACAATTAAAGAGTAGAGTCTCATTTTATTGCATTCATTATTGTTTGATGATGAAGTTGTATAGTAAATAGAATGCAACACCAAAAATAATTAACCCAATAACACCATTACTAGAACGAACCTTTTCAACAGATGCATCTTTTGGGCTATGTATTTCTGAATATGCCTCCACTAGCCCTTTTGCCTCTTTTAGGCCGATGCCCCTCAATGAACGGAGCTCTTTGATAGCCTCTATCTTCCTGCCGCTATTTATTGCGGCTAAAACTTCAGGTTCTAATTCAATATTGTCACTCATGAGTATTCCTTCTTAGGAAGTATTTACTTATATTTTAAATTAAAGGGTAGCGGCCCATTTAATTCCATTTAATTTTAGAATTGGCGACATTCCTATTACGGCTCTTGCTACTCTATGAGCTTTATCACCACTTGACTCTACTACTGGATCAATTCCATCTGTTCGTATAGACATTGCACGATACCTATTTGAAAACTTAACGCCCAAATAACAGGCAATAAAATAGTTGGTTAAAATTAGCGATGAAGGAGCAAAACCAACTGTTTTTTGTC
>CAJXPP010000135.1 GCA_913058195.1 uncultured Gammaproteobacteria bacterium
TACGAGATCATGCCTAGTCTCGTGGGCTCGGAGATGTGTATAAGAGACAGTTCTAGCACATTATCAGTCGCCACAACCTATTTCTAGACAATGTCTTCGAGTACAAGCTCTTATTAACACAGGCCAGCAAGCCGAGGCTTTAGATCATATTCCATCATTATGGTTAGTACCTCAATCACAACATAAAAATTGCGATTCTGTATTTAAATTTTGGCAAGATAAAAACCTACTAACAAATGAGCTTCGTTTGCAACGAATCATGCTTGCAGTTCATGCCAAACAATTTAGCCTAGCCAAATATTTGGCTAAATCACTCGAAAATCCACAAGCAGCAAATAAGCTGATCTCTGCTTGGAAACAAGCCAATGACTCACCACAAAGATTTTTAAGTTCAAAAATAGCAGACAATGGGAATAATAGAGATATTATCAAGTACGCTATATATCGACTCGCTCGAAAATCCACCGACCAAGCTTACGAAGCTTGGCAAAAATTAAGCCCAAATTATAAATTTAGCGAGCAAGACAAGCTTACAGCACAACGCGCCATAGCCAATCGTGCTGCACTCAACCGTGAAGATCGTACTCTAGAATACTTTTCAGACATTCCCAATGAAACATGGCGAGTTAGAGCTGCCTTATGGCAACAAGACTGGCAGGCCGTTAATAAAGCGGTTCTCAGTTTGAATTTAAATGAACAGCAGCAACCTCGTTGGCAGTATTGGTTAGCGCGCAGTCAAGCTAAGCTAGGCCAACAAACTGAAGCAATAAAAACCTATCAAACATTGATTTCAAAACGTGATTTTTATGGCTTTCTTGCAGCGGATCAACTGCAACAGCCCTATCAAATGAATCATAACCCTATTCATTCACAACAAGCTGAAATAGACTTATTCCAACTGCGTCCTGCTGTAGCAAGGCTAAAAGAATTTTTCACTCTAGATATGAATCTTGCTGCACGTCGTCAAGCTTATGCCTTAAAACAACAACTTTCACCAAGAGAGCTTCAACTTCTTGCAACACTAACCCATAAGTGGCAGTGGCATAATCAAACTATCGCCTTATTAGGTAAAGCGAAGTACTGGGATGCATTAGACCTACGTTTCCCTTTGGTTTATAACAACCCGATATTACTCGCTGCTAAAAAGAATGGCATGGACCCATCTTGGCTCTTAGGTGTTGCAAGACAAGAAAGTGCATTCAATTCTCATGCCCGCTCACATGTTGGCGCAACAGGCTTAATGCAGTTAATGCCAAAAACAGCGAAGCAAATTGCTCACTTAATCAATAAGCCTCTAAAAAATATCTCTGAACTTTTAATTCCAGAAAGAAATATTCAATTAGGGAGTGCCTACTTACGCCTTATGTACGATAAAAATCAACAGAATCCTGTTCTCGCAACCGCATCCTATAATGCTGGTCCACATCGTGTAGCTCGTTGGTTACCAGAAAAAACCTTACCTGCAGATATTTGGATTGAAAATATACCTTTTACTGAAACCCGCCATTACACACAAACTGTTTTAAGTTATACCGCTGTTTTTGATTATCAACGTAAAAAAACTATAAAACCTTTATCTACACGAATGCCTGCAGTTCAAGCTAAAAAACCGTAAGATACGCCTATGAAGACTTATCTTGTCGGCGGCAGTGTCCGCGATAAATTACTGGGCCTTTCCATTAAGGATAGAGACTGGGTTGTAGTTGGTAGCACGCCAGAGGAAATGTTATCCCAGGGCTTTCAGCCTGTGGGCAAAGACTTCCCTGTATTTCTTCACCCTAAGACACATGAGGAATATGCCCTTGCCCGTACCGAACGCAAAACGGCACCAGGCTATAAAGGCTTTGTTATTCATGCTGAACAAAATGTCACTTTGGAACAAGACCTCATCCGCCGCGATCTCACAATCAATGCGATAGCTCAAGATGAAAATGGTAATCTAATTGACCCTTATAATGGCCAGCAAGATCTTAAAGATAAAGTTTTACGCCACGTTTCACCCGCTTTTAGCGAAGATCCTGTTCGAGTATTACGCATTGCCCGCTTTGCGGCACGTTTTGGTTTTACTATTGCCGACGAAACCAAGCAACTCATTCAAGAAATGATTCTTAATAAAGAGCTTGATCATCTTGTCTCAGAACGTGTGTGGCAAGAATTAGAAAAAGCCCTCGCCACACCACAGCCATCATTATTCTTTCTGACTCTACGGCAAGTCGGCGCACTTAAGATACTCTTTCCTGAAGTTGATCGGCTTTTTGGTGTACCTCAAGCTCCTAAATGGCACCCTGAAATTGATACAGGCATTCATGTCATGCTGGTGCTCGACCAAGCCGCTAAATTAAGTGAAGAAATCACTGTACGTTTTGCTGCTCTTTGTCATGATCTTGGTAAAGGCACGACCCCTGCAGATATTCTGCCACAACATATTGGTCATGAAATGCGCAGCGTCAAACTAACTGAGACACTGTGCAAGCGCTTACGTGTTCCCAAAGAGATGCAGATCCTTGCGCTAAAAGTCGCTAAATATCATACTCATATGCATTTATTATTCGAAATGAAAGCTGCAACAATTCTAAAAGTCATTGAAGCATTAGATTCATTTCGTAAGCCCGAACGCTTTGAGCATTATTTATTAGCTGGTGAGGCCGATTTCCGCGGCAGGCCGGGGTATGAAACAAAGCCAATGCCAGAGGTTGATGTGCTTAAACAATGTTTCGCCGCTACGCAAGCAATCGCTGCAGGCCCCTTTATAGAAAAAGGCATCACTGGACCATCAATTAGCGAGTCAATCCGTAAACAAAGGATTAAAGAAATAGAGCTTATTATGAAAGCACACAAGTATTAACTACTGACGTATAATCGGTTATTTTTAAATTTACCGCACAGGATAACTTCATGAGCGATTCTATCTCAGCCAACTGGGCCAGTGTTAATGCTATTTGCCAACCTTTAGTTGATAACCTCGTTGCCAATGCACAAGCGCTACAGCTTGAAATTAGCACCTTAAGCAATGGTACCCGCATTATCGATGCTGGTATTAAATGCAATGGTGGCCTTGAAGCAGGTCGTTTAATTGGTGAAATCTGCATGGGTGGTTTAGGTACAGCTACATTAGGCACCAACAGTGGTTTTGAAAACTGGCCTTGGTCAGTCAATGTTCACGCTAAAACACCTGTACTAAGTTGCCTCGGCAGCCAATACGCTGGCTGGAGTTTATCCCACGAAAAATTCTTTGCGTTAGGTTCAGGTCCAGGCCGTGCTCTTGCTGGTAAAGAAGCAGTATTAAAAGAGTTTGGCTATAAAGATGAAGCAAGCAGCACCACCATCGTTTTAGAAGTGGATTCATTCCCACCGATTGAAGTCGCTGAAAAAGTTGCAAAAGACTGTGGTATTAAAGCAGAAGACTTAACGTTTATCCTAACGCCTACATCAAGCCTTGCTGGTGTAATGCAAATTGCAATTCGTGTACTTGAAGTAGCAATGCACAAAGCACATACACTGCATTTCCCTATGGATAAAATTATTGATGGTTACGGCGTAACACCCGTTGCTCCCCCTGGCGGTGACTTTATGACAGGTATGGGTCGCACTAATGATGCGATCTTATTTGGCGGTCAAGTACACCTATTTGTTAAATCTACCGATGAAGAAGCAAAAGACTTAGCAGAAAAATTACCTAGTAATACTTCTTCTGATTATGGTCGTCCCTTTGGTGAGATCTTTAAATCGTATGACTTTGACTTCTTTAAAGTTGATCCAATGTTATTCAGCCCAGCAAAAGTTACTGTTACCAATGCAAACACCGGCAAGAGCTTCACAGCAGGCGAATTAAACAAAGAATTATTAGTCACTTCATTTGGCCTATAACAACCATATAATTGTGGAGCAGGCTGCCTGCTCTGCAATTAATTTTCACATCTAAGAGCTTCATGTCATCACCTTCTAAAATAGTTATTTTCAACGATACTCATGGCTGGCATAGCAGACAGTTAATTATTGCTTTGGCTCTCCATAATATCGATGCTGTGCTGTGTGATTTAGCTGATTGTGCGATTGATCTTGAACAAACAACAGGTCTAATGATTCCAGGCTTTGAAGAAGAGCTTCCAGCGGCAGCGATGGTCCGAGGCATTGCACCAGGTACATTAGAACAAATCACTTTACGCATGGATCTACTGCATACTCTTTCTGAATTAGGCGTTCCCGTATTTAATCCTGCAAGTGCAATTGAACATACCGTCGATAAAGCCCGCACCTCATTACGTCTTCACCTAGCAGGTATTCATACCCCAAAAACATGGGCATGTGAAAATAGAACGATCGCCCGTAACATTGCTAAAACTCAATTTGAAAAAGGAGTCACGCTTGTTATAAAGCCTTTATTTGGCTGCCAAGGAAAAGGCATTGAAAAAGTTGAGTCTCTAGCGGAGCTTGAGGCTGTTAACATCATCGGTGATGCCTTCTATATGCAAGAATATATCGAACCTTTTGAACCGGAAGACTGGCAAGATTGGCGATTGATGGTTATTGATAATGCTGTCTGTGCTGCTATGTCACGTCGCTCAAAACATTGGATAACAAACTTTGCTCAAGGTGCCAGTTGTTTTTCGACCACTATTACAGCAGAAATGGAACAACTCGCCATTAAAGCGACTCAGGCTGTTCAGGCCGATTATGCAGGTGTTGATCTTATTCGCAATAAAGATGGCAGTTATACAGTATTAGAAGTAAATAGCGTGCCCGCATGGAAGGGGCTATTTCAAGCAACAGGTATTAATGCTGCTGATAATTTAGCGCATGCCTTAGCAAAACGTATTGCTTCAGCTCAAACAAACGCTCAAGATCATGTTCAATAGACAAACAATACAAGACTGCGTTATTTGGGCTTGTGAACATGAAGTATTATCGCCTAAGCCTGGTAATGTAAATAGCATCAGTGATGGCCATAATATGCAGGTCGAAGACTTCATTAAAAGTGCTCATGCTATTGCTCCAGCATTAACAACACCAGAGGCATCCGTTGGTCAGCGTATTTTATATGCTATTCAAGCAACACGAGACGTTGTCGACTGTAATACTAATCTCGGTATTGTTTTACTGCTTGCACCATTATGTGCCGCAATTGAGCAATGTAACACTCTTGAATCACTGCGCGATACACTGTCTTGCGTATTAAAAACCCTCACGATCGATGATGCAAAATACTGCTTTGAAGCGATTCAACTTGCTGAAGCTGGCGGACTAGGAAAAGTAGCAGAACATGACATCAATAGCACGCCAACAGTAACCTTACTCGAAGCGATGGAACAAGCAAAATCCCGTGATTCTATCGCAGCTCAATATCTTAATAATTATCAAGAAATTTTCGAAGTTGGCTTAATCAATTTGACATCTGCAATTAATTCTGGGGAAAGTATTGAATGGGCTACTACTTTCGCGTATCTTAGCTTGTTATCAGATAGCTATGACACCTTGATTTGTAGGAAACAAGGTGGAAAAACAGCTCAAACAATTAGTTATAAAGCTCAACAATTTGTTAGTAGAGTGAACAAAAACAAGCTGTTAAGTAGTTTTTCAACTGAGTTATCAGTTTGGGATAAAGAATTAAAGAGAAATGCGATAAACCCAGGAACAACGGCGGACTTGACCGCAGCGACTTTGTTCTTACACGCATTAAGCTCTAAATGAATTTCAGCGCATTATTATGCACTGAGCAGGACGTACGTTCCTTGAATACGTATAACCTCTCCTAAATATTTTAGGGGTGTTTAAATTAGTTTTTTTTTAATTTTTGGAACAGGAAGAAATAACATGCCAGTTATCGACCGCGTACTTGTAGGTGAATCCTTAGTCATTGAAGATGGTGACTTAGACAACGTATCTCACATCGACTTACTAATGGGCCCACGTGGCTCAGCAGCAGAAGATGCTTTCTGCCGCACAATGACAGACCAAAAAGCTGGTGTTAACGGCTTACTAGCTGTAGTTGCACCTAACCTTATGGTTAAGCCTGCGACAGTTATGTTCAACAAAGTAACTATCAAAAACATGAAACAAGCCGTTCAAATGTTCGGCCCAGCACAACGTGGCGTAGCTATGGCTGTTGCTGAATGTGTTGAAGATGGCACAATCCCAATGGCTGAAGCTGATGATTGTTTCATCTGTGTTGGTG
>CAJXPP010000136.1 GCA_913058195.1 uncultured Gammaproteobacteria bacterium
GAGATCATGCCTAGTCTCGTGGGCTCGGAGATGTGTATAAGAGACAGAGGCTATTCCGAGTGATCTGGCCAAACAACTGATGACCGATCTTGAAAGCCAGATGCCAAATCTTGTTGGTCAAACCTTAGCGGATAAAGTGGTTAGTTACACCGATAATTTCAGCTATTTAGATCCAATTGACAATAGTGTTTCTGATAAACAAGGACTAAGAATTGGCTTTGAAGATGGTTCACGAATTATTTTCAGACTATCAGGTACAGGTACTGAAGGTGCAACGCTGCGTGTTTATATTGAATCTTATGAGTCAGAATCAGCTCTACTACAACAAGATACACAACAAGCATTAGCAAAACTCATTGAACTTGCTGATAATTTAGCAGGCATTACAAAGCGTACAGGCAGAACTGAGCCGACAGTCATTACATAGGACAGCAAGATGCAACAACTTATTTTAGGCTCAAGCTCCCCTTTTCGTAAGGAGCTATTATCTAAACTGTGTTTGGAATTTATAACATCCTCACCAGATATTGATGAGACTGTTTTAGAAAGTGAACAGCCACATGCTCTAGTCCAGCGCTTAGCTGAACAGAAAGCGAGAAAAATTGCTGAAAGTTACCCAGATGCGCTTATTATTGGCTCAGATCAAGTTGCAGTGCTTAATGGTCAAGTATTAGGTAAACCTGGCAACTATGATAATGCCATGAAACAACTTATGGCAGCGTCAGGTAACAAAGTAGAATTTTTAACTGGATTAGCACTGTTTAATAGTAAGTCTGGACACATGCAGTCGTTGGTTGAACCGTTTAGAGTTAGTTTCAAAACACTAAGCAAAAGCCAGATAGATTTTTACTTACAGCAAGAGCAGCCTTACCAGTGTGCTGGAAGCTTTAAGTCAGAGGGATTTGGGATTAGTTTGTTTTCAAAGCTTGAAGGTAATGATCCGAACAGTTTAATCGGCTTACCGTTAATTCGTTTAATCAGCTTATTAGAAATTGAAGGGATTGATGTACTAAAGCCTAGTTAAATAAAGCTGCTATTGGGCGACAATAGCAGCTTATTTTATTTAAGGTGTAGCAGGCGTTAGTGGCACACTATTCTCAGCTGCTCCTTGACGAGCTAAAGACTGCATTATAGTAGACATAAGCTTACGAGCCATACGTTGACGCATTGTTTTAACCATTCCTTCACTTAGATCTTTATTAACATTATTGGTTTCTAAAACCAACTTCAAAGCATCTAAATGGGGCTCACAGGCTGTTAATGTTTTATCTGCGACACTTTCAGGACGCATGCCTTGTTGATGATATTCAAGACGGTTTTGCATCATGCATTTATTGTATTCCGTGATATTTCCATACATTTCTTCTTGCGCTTTTTCAGACATATCGACCGGTGTTATCAAGTTTACTTCTTCAGATTCAGTACTTGCAACTTCGTCCATAGCTTGCACTGGCTCAGCAGTATCACTGACGGCTTCTTCAACGACACTTTCTACAACAGCAACTTCTTCTGTTGGTTTGTTAATAATGCTATAACCTGCAATTGCAGCAACTACAAGTAAAACAATAAATACAAGACTCTTCATTTTCTCTCCTAAATTATAATAATTTGTTGGGAAATTAATTTACATCAACACCCACCTACAAAACAGAATACTATACACTTCAAAACTTGTTTCGGCATATTTTCATACACAATCATTAGTTTTAAATAAATATAATGCTAACTATCAAATACTTAAAGTAGGTTTGCAAACTATAATGTTACAGGACAAAGATACTAATACACGTCTCAATCAAATCGATAACTGGTTAAAAAGCCAACTTCCATCGACACCATTTCATTTTGAGTCAGCTTCTAGTGATGCGAGTTTTCGTCGTTACTTTCGTGTAACCGCTAACGATAAAACATGGATATTAATGGATGCGCCACCTGAACAAGAGGATACTGATCCTTTCATAAAAGTAGCTTCATTCCTATTTAAACATGGCATCAATGTGCCCGAAATTGTCGCAAAAGATAAAGGTTTAGGCTTTTTACTATTAACAGACTTTGGCAGTACAGCATACCTGGATCAGCTTAGCTCACAATCAGTTGATACGCTCTACCGTGCTGCAATTGATAGCTTAATTGATATTCAGTTAATCAAATCTAATGAGGTTCAATTAGCTGACTACGATAAAGCGCTTTTACAACGAGAAATGGACTTATTTCCAAGCTGGTTTTTAGACAAACATTTTGGAATTACACCGCCTCCATTTTTGCAGCAGACATTTGATGCTCTCATCAACAATGCGGTCGAACAACCACAAGTAATCGTCCATCGAGATTATCATTCACGTAATTTAATGCACACTAAAGATAATTCACCTGGCATTATTGATTTTCAAGATGCTGTTATAGGTCCAATCAGCTACGACTTAGTCTCACTATTACGTGACTGCTATATTTCATGGCCACAGCAAAAATTAAATGAATTCATTGGCTATTACCTTTCACAGTCTCAAGCTAAAGGATTATTACTTGGAATATCAACCGAGCAATTCACTCGTTGGTTTGATTTGATGGGCTTACAACGACATATTAAAGTCTTAGGTATATTCTGTAGGCTGAACTACCGGGATAATAAACCTAACTATATTCATGATCTACCGCTTACACTTCACTATGTACAACAAGTCAGTGCTAAATACCCTGAGTTTTCTCAGTTACACCATTTTCTTTCAGAACACCCTCTTATTGGTACTATAAAATGAAAGTAATCATTCTTTCAGCAGGACGTGGCGATCGTTTACGCCCTTTAACAGATCACACGCCTAAACCGTTATTAAAAGCAGGTGAGAAACGTTTAATCGAATATACCATTCACTCATTGGTTAAAGCTGGTTTTACAGATATAGTTATTAACACTGCTTACTTGAGTGAACAGTTTCCCGTAGCGCTTGGTAATGGTGAAGCTTATGGTGCAACGATAAGTTATACAACTGAAGGGATAAATGGCTTAGAAACGGCTGGCGGCATCATTAATGCCCTGCCATTACTTGGTGACGAGCCGTTTCTCGTTGTTAATGGCGATATATGGACTGACTTTCCTTTTGAGCAACTACATTCTTTTACATTAGCACCATCAAAATTAGGCCATTTAGTTTTCGTCAATAATCCCGAGCACAACCCAAACGGCGATTTTTCCTTATCATCAAGTAGTGTTGTCGACGGTGGTGAAAATAAAGTTACCTATAGTGGCATTGCACTATTCCATCCAGATTTATTCAAATCATATGATGTACAGAAAATGGCCTTGAAGCCTGTTTTACTTGCAGCAATTACAAAACAACAGCTTTCAGGTCAGCTTTACCAAGGCCAATGGTCTGATATTGGTACAGCTGAACGTTTAGAACAATTAGCTCAGCATATAACGAACTAATCTCAACTATTCGTGTGCAAAAACTCTATTAATGCTTTTTGGGCATGTAAACGATTTTCTGCTTCTTGCCATACAACACTATCTGAATCGTCCATTACCTCAGCAGACACTTCTTCGCCACGATGAGCTGGTAAGCAATGCATAAATAATGCATCATCATTTGCTTTTGCCATAAGAGCTCGCGTTACTTGGAAATCAGCAAAAGCTACTTCACGTTTCTTCTGCTCTTCTTCTTGGCCCATACTTGCCCAAACATCTGTAACAATGAGATCAGAGTTTTTGACTGCATCTTCTGGATTATTAAATAAAGTGATCTGAGCATCAGCCTCAGCCACAATATCAGCACGAGGCTCATAACCTTCTGGTGTAGCAATATTTAAGTTAAAACCAAGCCGATCTGCAGCGTTGATATACGAATGACACATATTATTGCCATCACCAATCCATGTGACCGTTTTACCTTCGATAGAACCACGTTGCTCAACATAAGTTTGCATATCAGCAAGTAACTGACAAGGATGATAATCATCAGTTAATGCATTAATAACAGGCACAGATGAGTAATCAGCAAAGCGTTCGACCATATTGTGATCAAAGGTACGAATCATTACCATATCAACCATGCTTGAGATAACGCGAGCAGAGTCTTCTACAGGCTCTCCACGGCCTAACTGTGTATCATTTGGTGACAAGAATATTGCACCACCACCAAACTGAACCATTCCAGACTCAAACGAAACACGTGTTCGCGTAGATGATTTATCAAAGATCATAGCCAGCACTTGATTCTTCAATGGCTCGTATACTTCACCTGCTTTATGCATTCGTTTTAACTCGATCGCACGATCGATTAACTGGTTTAACTCAGAGGTACTCAAATCTTTTAAGGTTAAAAAATGTCTCATTACACGTCACTCTTCACTGGCTGTGAGTTCAAAAACTGAATAACTAACTCACTAACTCGTTTTACTATTTCATTTGCTTCATCACCATTAATCACTAAAGGTGGTAGTAATCTAATTACGCTATCAGCAGTGACATTTATTAAAATGCCCTGATCTAAGGCTTTTTGAACCAAAGCAGTACAAGGTAGTGCTAACTCGATTCCAAACATAAAGCCTTTAGCTCTAATCGATTTCACACCTTCTAAGGCAGCTAAATTAGTTTCAAAGCCTTTTATCATTTTCTCAGTCAATGTATTTACATTAGACAAAATAGCATCTGACTCAATGGTATTTAACACGGTTAATGCCGCACGGCATACCAATGGGTTACCACCAAAGGTTGAACCATGATTGCCTGCTTGTAGGACACCAACAGCAGGGCCAGAAACTAAGCATGCACCTATAGGTAAGCCATTACCTAAGCCTTTAGCGAGTGTCATCACATCGGGAAGAACATTGTCACACTGCTGGAAAGCAAACCAAGTTCCTGTTCGCCCAATGCCTGTTTGAACTTCGTCGAGCATCATTAATAGTTGGCGTTGATTACATAATTCACGCACGCCTGCCAAATAGTCAACATCTGGAATTTTAACGCCGCCTTCACCTTGTACTGGCTCGACCATAATGGCGACAGCTTCAGGCCAATGGCCTACCGCCATTCTCAGTGCATCTAGATCATTATAAGGAACACGTACAAAACCAGGCACTAACGGCTCAAAGCCTGCATGAACTTTTGGGTTACCTGTCGCGGTTAATGTTGCCATTGTTCTACCGTGGAAGCTACCATCCATAACAATGATGACAGGTTTATCGATGCCTTTCTCATGACCATATTTACGCGCAATTTTAATCGCTGCTTCATTCGCTTCCGCACCAGAGTTACAGAAAAAAACCTGCTCCATAGCTGATAGATTCGTTAATTTTTCTGCAAGTTCAGTTTGTAAGGGAATGTGATAAATATTAGAGGTATGAATCAAGGTGCTGGCTTGGTCAGCTATCGCTTCAGCAACAGCAGGATGTGCATGGCCTAAATTGCACACTGCAATGCCGCTCAACGCATCTAAGTATTTGTTTCCATCTGCATCTATCAACCATGCACCTTTACCCTCGGTAAAAGCCACATCAAGACGACCATATGTTGGCATGACTGAATCCGTCATGGTACTACTCCATTAAACCTAGGCCATTCAATATTAAATTTTAAATGGCCTAAAACGAAAAATGGCAGTTTCAAATGAAACTGCCATAGATCAAAAATAATCGAGCATTTTATAATGTTATGAGCTGCTAAGCAAAGTTTACTTAGCAATCATAGGTTTTAAGCTGCGTAATTAGCGGCAACGAAATCCCAGTTTACAATTCCCCAGAATGCTGCAAGGTATTTAGGTCGAGCATTACGAAAATCAATGTAATAAGCATGTTCCCATACATCACAGGTCAATAATGGTGTTTGTCCAGTTGTTAGTGGGCAACCGGCATTACTAGTGTTTACGATTTCAATGCTACCATCAGAATTCTTAACTAACCATGTCCAACCTGCACCAAAATTAGTCGCAGCAGATGTTGAAAACTTAGTTTTAAATTCATCAAATGAACCAAAAGTAGCATCAATTGCGGCAGCTAAATCACCAGAAACAGTATCTGTGCCATTTGGTGTCAAACTATTCCAATAGAAAGTATGGTTCCATATTTGCGCAGCATTATTAAATATTCCACCATTAGATTCTGTCTCTTATACACATCTCCGAGCCCACGAGA
>CAJXPP010000137.1 GCA_913058195.1 uncultured Gammaproteobacteria bacterium
ATACGATTTGAGATGTTAATGCAGTTGTTGTGAAACAGTAATTATTTTCTGCACCCCAAGCACATCGAATTTCAAGTGGAGCACCCGGTACATCTAATACTTGTTTTGGTTTACGAGTATGTAAATCCCAAATTACAACAGTGTTACCGAAGCGTTTCATAGCTTCTTGGTCACCCAACATGGTACCGAAATCCATCATGTAGTTAGACCAACCAGTAAAAGAACTAGTCAACATAACGTTACGACGGGGTAGTGCACGGATATCATAGCCATAACCGTCAGCGTATTTACCTTCTTTAATGGCACCTTCTAGATTTTCATCTGTAGGCATCCAGTAAGTATCGATATATTCACCAGCGTTTGTGTATTCTACTAATGCTGTACGTCCACCATGATCTTGATTGTTTGATAAACCAGTTACAATCATTCGACCAGGAAGTGCATAAGTTGTATGAGGTCCTACTACACCACCACTTTTGCTTACAAAGTCATCGATAGTTTGTACTAAAGTTGCTTTTGCAGGATTGGTATGAACATCAAAGATAAAGATTTTGTTTGAATCTAATGCACCAGCCCATAGGAATTTACGATCGTCTGTGAAACCAGAGTGATGAGCTTCGTTACGTCCGCCTACTGATTCTGAAAAAACTACTTTTCCGTAATTTTTAGAATCTGGGTTAACGTCGACAGTAACCATTTTATCTTGGCCATCGCCAAGACCTTCTTCACCTAATGTCCAGACGTAAACAAAATCTTCTTGGCCAACAATCTTAGCCATGTATGGTGACATACATGTTTCATCGGCTATAACTGTAGCTGGGCCAGCCATCATTGCTGCTGTAACAATAGGCAACATCATTTTAAGTGGTGTTTGAATAAACTTTTTAACTCTCATTTAGTATCTCCTCGTTATTTGTTCTTTATGACTTAATTTTTACACTTTTCGAATAGCTATTGTTTTTTTAAAAGTACTGTCTTGTTAAGCAACAGATTAATTTAAAAACCTTCCAAATAACTATCATGCATAAGCTCAATTTTGGCGTTTTACATCGCTCGATGCTGGTTTGTAGAATACAGTAACTTTGGTGTAATAAAGCCTCGTATTAATACTAGCATTTATGGTTTTAATGATTAATTAGACATAATTTAGTCATTAAATATTCAATTTTATTTATCGTCGAGCTTAGTTTGGAGGAGTTATAACTATTGATTTCCCAATAGATATTTTAAGTAAGTCTTCTCCAAAGTATATTTCCCCATCAAATTTACTATTTAGTTTATCTAGTACTTTTTGCTCTGAAACTCCAAACAGTAATACATGATTTAGAAATGTAAATTTTGGTTTAACTTTGACAAGAACTTGAGCTAAAGATTCTGGATCACTATGGTAAGACATTACTTTTTGTAATCGATTATTTCTTTCTAACAGTAATGTATCTGCTGCGGCAATCTCATGAATAAGTATGTCTGTATTTTGTGCATGTTTAATCAAGTTCTTGGAATATGCTGTATCACCAGATAGAATTATTTTTCGATTTCCAGACTCAAATTTATAACCATATGCCTGTTTGACGACTCCATGATTAACATGAAATGCAGTTATTTTTATATCATTCTTATTATAGACGACACTATCATCAAGTTTTGACTCCCTCACCGATAATTCACTAAGGTCTTCATTTAAGTTTGAGTTGCTAATTCGTAATCTAATATCTTCTGTATAAGCCTTTTCAATATGGCTAATGAAGTTTGTTGTTCCTACAGGCCCGAACACCTTCATTTTATTTTGACGCTGCCAAATCCAACTTGTTAGCCATAAATCAGCTAAGCCACTTATATGGTCTGAATGTAGATGAGTTAAAAAAACATGTTCAATTTTATCTAATGGTATCCCAGCTTGTTGTAGGCGAACTGTTGTACCTCGCCCCACATCAAACACAAAATAACGTCCTTGTGTTTCAATAACGGTAGAGGGTCCGAAACGCTCAATGTTAGCTGGCGGACCACCTGTACCCAACAATGTAATCTCTATAAAACCTGCATATATTAGCTTGCTGGCAAACAGTAATAAAACGGCTAAAACAGATCTAGTAATACCAGAGTACATCATTACTATAGACCGTTATTATTCTAAATAATTCCTTTATTACCTGCCATATTTTTAATTATCGGTGTATTCATTTTGCTGAGGGATACATGTTGAATATCACGTAAATAATCAGCAACAACATCCCAAATTGGCGCACCTGTAGATTGTGAGTTAACCGTTGCCCAGCCAGCCACTTTATAGGTTTTAGTTGCACTAATCATTTGACCATTATTTAAGCGCATTTCAGTAATACGTTTACCGATAACTTCCGTTGGGTCGCAAGTATAGTCCATACCGCCAAGGCGAACCATATCGCCCCCTTGTCTGTAGAAGGGATCTAAATTAAAGATATTGTCACAGACATCTTCCAATATAGCCTTAATTTGGGCGCCGGTCATATCAGTGGTATATGTTTCAGGATAAGTAATACAAGTCTGATCCATTACATGTTCCATCGTAATCGCTTGACCTGGCAATACTGTTGTTCCCCATCTAAACCCTGGAGATAGTGAAATATCCGCACCATTGACTTCACATAAAGCATTACAAATTACTTGATCAAATGTGCCGTTAAAATTACCTCGCCGATATAATAGTTCATCAGCTACAGCAAGGTTTTCAGTCAATATATCTAGATAAGGTTCACGTGTGGTTTCAATAAATGCAGCCATTTCAGGGTCGGCTTCAATAAAGTTTGAGAAAACGGGCAATAATGTATAACGATAATCTTTAACGCGTCCTTGGCCTAACTCTAAATCCAGAACCGCAAGGTATTTACCATTTGATCCAGCATTAGTAACTAAGGTTTTACCATTTAAATTGCTCACCTCTATAGGCTTTGGTACACCATCATGAGTATGGCCACCAAGAATGACATCGAGACCTGTAACAGTAGCGGCCAGTTTTAAGTCAACGTCCATACCATTATGAGATAAAAGAATTACCGCATCAGGAGATTCAGTGTCTCGAATGTGATCTATCAGTGTTTGTAACTCTTCAGACTGAATACCGAAGGTCCAGTCTGGAATAAAACGTTTAGGGTTCGCTATAGGTGTATATGGAAATGCCTGGCCAATAATAGCCACTCGGTGTTCACCCATTGGTTTCATTGTATAAGGCTTAAACGCATAGCCTTCATCTTCGTCGTAAGCTTGTGCGCCATCGAATAATGCTTCTTCATCGACTTTTACATTATGTGCTAAGAACTCACCATTAAACTCTGAAATATTTTCTAATACTTCTTTATCTGAATAAGTAAACTCCCAGTGTCCTGTCATAACATCTACACCCAAGATGTTTGACGCTTCAACCATATCTTTGCCACGTGTCCAATAGGCCGTTGCAGAACCTTGCCATGTATCACCACCGTCTAGTAGTAATGAATGCCCTTGGTCTCCATAAGTTTGGCGAAGCCTTTTTACCAATGTACTTAAGTGTGCATAGCCACCAACTTTACCAAATTCATTGGCTGCATGTGTAAAGTCAAGTGACGTAAACGCATGTGCTGATGAACTATTACTTTTGATATCAAAGTAATCCAGAAAATGTTGTCCCACTAGATGTGGTGGCCGACCATTCTCAGCTTTAATACCAAGATTGACACTTGGTTCTCTAAAATATATGGGTAGTAATTGAGCATGACTATCGGTCATATGCAGTATTCGTGCATTTCCAAAGTTTGACATTTCATACATTTCTGTAGATGAGTTATCGTGGCCTTTGGAAAAGCTTGTTCTTGGGAAAATGTTAGCCATACTGGCTGCTGCAAGTATTTGTGCGAATTCGCGACGATTCATAATATAACCGGATAAAGAAACTAAAAAAAACCACTGTCCTATCGCAAGGGCTAAAAGTATCAGAGAGAGAAAGGTTTGATACCTATGCGTAGGACAGTGGTGAAGCTGTTGTCTGTACTGAAGTTATTTCGGTTTAACTGTTGCTAAACCTAATGCTTCCCAATTTTGCATTCCGCCACGGTACCATTTTATTTTTTCTGCTGGATAACCGAATCGTAATAATGCAAGGATATTTCTTGGAGACTGTCCACACCACATACCATTACAAAATAACACTAGGGTTTTGGCTTTAGAAAAGTTCCATAGTCCTTCTTGTTCCATTACACCGAATTGTTCTTGTAAAATTTCAGCAATACTAAATGGATCAGCACCTTTCGCTGGTGATAACTTCACCCATGGTAAGTTAATTGAACCTGGTATCGTACCTTTAGCAACCCAATCTGGTGTGCGTGAGTCTATTACTAAAATAGAATCATCTCCATCGCTTTTCATTTTCAAATAGTGAATTATTTCTAGCTCACCAATCGTTTCTACACCTTCAGCTAATTTTATTGGTCTAATGCAAAAAGGTGGGCACATTCTAGAGGTTTTAGCATAATCAGCTTTGACAGTATTCTTGGTATCTTGATTACGCATAATCGTGACTTTCTCACCATCATGCATCACATCAACTGATGCTATATCAGGCGTAATTTGAACATCTAACGCATATGCTTGACCTATTAAAAATAGTGTCGATAAAAAGACTGCTGCATGTACTAATAATTTTTTCATCATTGTTATCCTTATGAGTTTATGGGTTTTTTAATCATCTTCTGGGACTAGTAACTGCCAATGCTGAGCAGCATATTTTGCTTGTTCCATCGAAAGTTCAAATTGTAATTTAGCCTCTTGGAATATTGTTTTAGCTACTTTTTCATTTCCTTTGCTTGCCTCGGTGTAGCCCTTCTCTACGAGTGCATCAGTAGTACTCCAGACAAAGCCATGCATTTCAGCGTGACGTTTGGCTTGTGCAACATGGTGCATTAAATCTTGTAGATGTACTTCCTTACTCGTGGTTTGTTTTGCTTCCTGATTTACTGCTTTTGAGTGAGCTTGTTCCTGCTCCATTGTACTGTTCACAGCTTTTGCAGCATCATCATTATCTGAGCAGGCAGACAACACAACGGGTACTGTTAACAGAAGGACTAGTCTTAGCTTATTTATTTTAGTCATGATGTTATTTCCTCGTGCCTGGACCATTTATTGGAAGACCATTACTCATATAAGTATGGAAATATTCTAAATTTCTGTACTGTTCACTTTGTAACTTAAATGGTTTTGATCGTATCTGTGTATTACATCCAGCATAGCGGCGTTGAATAGTACCAACGTCATCCCATTTAGATCTAAAAGCAGGGAAATGTGACACTTGGCCTAATGCAGGACTTAATATATCAGCACGTAAGCGTTTACCAGCACTTGCCATATGACAGGTTGCACATGCCATATTTAGCTGACCACGACGTGAATAAAAGAATTCCTTTCCATCTTCATAGGCTGCTTGTGCAGCAGCATTATCAGGAACAGTTACATTTATTAATTCACCACTAGATGTTGATGCCATATACGATGATATGTAAGCGATAGCACCTTTCCCGTAATCTAATGGCTGTTCTCCATTGTGTGTACGGCATTCGTTAATAGCTAATTCAAGGGTGACAACTTTATTTTTTTCCATATCAAAGTATGGGAAATTTTGTTTTATGCCAACACCTTCATTATCAAAACAATTGGCATAAGATTTTCCGTTTGCAAATGGGGTGTCGAACAAAACCTTACCCTCGTCAACTGCATCCTCATAGGGTGGAAACTCTTCAATCTGTAACCATTGATCTCTTAAGTTTTGATCAATTGCATAAACACCATCAACATAGTCCTCTATGGCTAGTTCTGGAAATACATCTGCAAAGTAGGTTCTAACTGTTTCGTTATCTGTGATGGGGTCGGCGAAGCTTGGTGCTACCGCTGTCATACTGCATGCTACAGCTAATGATAAATAGATTTTTCGTTTCATTTTGGAAACCCTTCAGTACGTAACGTTATTTAATAACAGCTTCAACCTCTTCGGTATCACCCAAATTGTCGATCCACTTAAGTGATAAAGTTTCACCTTTTTGACCACCTGAAAATGCAAAGGCTAAATACTGTCTCTTATACACATCTGACGCTGCCGACGATCTACTCTGTGTAGA
>CAJXPP010000138.1 GCA_913058195.1 uncultured Gammaproteobacteria bacterium
ATCTACACAGAGTAGATCGTCGGCAGCGTCAGATGTGTATAAGAGACAGCACTATTAGAGGGGAGAAGTTACACGATGCGTTGCTGAAACATTTAGTTCATCACCCTGCAGTGCTCGCATTAGATAGTCGTATTAAAGCAAGCTCTACTCAAATCGAGATTGAAAAACAAAAATACCAACCTGAATGGGGCATAGAAGCAAATTATGGTTACCGAGGAAGTAATGCATTAGGGGCAAATAGATCAGATTTGTTTTCATTAGGTGTTAGCTTTGATGTGCCATTGTTTACAGAAAAAAGGCAAGATAAATACGTTCAAGCAGCGGTATCTAATGCTGAGTCAATAAAAA
Organism: uncultured Gammaproteobacteria bacterium; assembly: GCA_913058195.1. Lineage (GTDB taxonomy): Bacteria > Pseudomonadota > Gammaproteobacteria > Nitrosococcales > Methylophagaceae. The sequence continues at coordinate 349 of CAJXPP010000138.1, forward strand.
CCAAAAAATGGTTATTACTTAGAAAAATGATAGCTGAATTTGAAATAGCTAAGGTGGGACTACTGAGATTAAATCAACGATTTAGTTTATATCAAGACCAATTGCTACCTCAAATCCATGAACAAGCTGAAGCAGCGCTAACGGCATACACTAATGACGCAGGTGATTTTTCTGAGGTTGTTCGAGCACGTATTGATGAACTTGATGCAGAAATTGACCAGTTAGACATCATTACCAAACGCTATCAAGTCATTTCAAAAATTAATTATTACTTAAGTGAAGCAAATAACTTTTCAGGACAAGGCAAATGAATATTATTAAAAACCTATTGTTATTGTTTCTAGGAATAATCATAGGAGGTATCGGCTTAGTCTATCTATATCCACAATTTTCAATGATGTTTCAGGGTGATTCTGAACAAGTAAAAGAAGCATTTCCCCTTCATTGGGTAGCCCCTATGGATCCAAATTATAAAAGAGATAAGCCAGGTAAGTCACCTATGGGTATGGACTTGATACCTGTTTATGATACAGGCACTAGCAATAATGAACTCTCTATTGGCACCATCGAAATTTCACCTGATGTTATTAATAATCTAGGCGTTCGAACACATACTGTACAAAAGGCATCACTCAATCAGACAGTAAAAACGGTTGGTTATGTTGAATATGACGAAGATAAGCTTATTCATGTTCATCCTAGAGTTGAAGGCTGGGTGGAAAAATTGTATGTGAAGGCATCCGGTGATCCCGTAAAACGAGGCCAAGCACTCTATACGCTTTACTCACCTGAACTCGTTAATGCACAGGAGGAGTACCTGATAGCAATTAAGCGAAAAAATAGTCGTTTAATCCAAGCAGCGGAATCTCGGTTAAAAGCGTTACAACTTCCACGCAGTGCGATTGCTAATTTAAAGAAAACAGAAAAGGTCAAACAAACCATAACCTTTTATGCTCCACAAACTGGTGTCATCACAGTGTTAAACATACGTGAAGGTTTTTATGCTCAGCCCGGCACGTTGTTAATGACTATCGGCAAGCTGGATCAAGTTTGGGTTCATGCCGAAATCTTTGAGCGTCAATCCTATTATGTGAAATTAGGCCAAGCAGTGACAATGACACTTGCATATGTACCTGGTAGACAATGGGTTGGAAAAGTTGATTATATCTATCCATCATTAAGTGCCAATACGCGTACGTTAAAAGTACGATTAAGGTTCAATAATGACGATAAGGTGCTGATGCCAAATATGTTTGCTCAAGTTGTTATTCATGCTGATGATGATTCAACAAGTATTGTTGTACCTAAAGAAGCGGTTATTAGAACGGGTAATAGTAACCGAGTTGTCATGGCAATGGGAAATGGGAGGTTTAAATCCATTAATGTGGATTTAGGGCGTGCCGATGAGACCAATATTGAAATACTTAATGGTATTAATTCAGGTGAAAAAATCGTTACTTCTGCCCAATTTTTACTTGATTCTGAATCAAGTAAAACATCTGACTTTAAGCGAATGGATCACGGTGCTTATAAAAATGATTCCATTACAGTAAAAGCGACAATTAATTCAGTTGATCAAAAGCACTCTCTGATAAATGTGAGCCATCAAGTCATCCCTGCATGGAACCGTCCTCAGATGACGATGACGTTTAAGAGCAATGATTCAGTCGACTTATCAAGCCTTGAACAAGGAACAGTAGCTACGTTAACTATCTCATCGAAGTCGACAGGTGAGCTAATAGTCGAATCCATAATGCCAGAGACCTATGAAGAGCTACCAACACAACATAAGCAGAAAAATGAGGACATTGAGTCTATGCCTGATATGTCGAATGGACTCGTAAAACAGCCTGTAGGGCATGAACATGATTAAAATGATAATTAAATGGTCAGTATCCAACCGTTTCTTAGTTGTTTTGTTAGCAATTATGTTGGTAGGTTTCGGGCTTTATTCCGTCAAACAGACACCTCTTGATGCTATTCCCGATCTTTCTGATGTTCAGGTTATTATCAAGACAAGTTATCCCGGCCAAGCACCCCAAGTAGTTGAAGATCAAGTTACCTATCCACTGACTACTGCTATGTTATCGGTACCTGGCGCCGTGACAGTGAGGGGCTATTCCTTTTTTGGTGATTCTTACGTTTATATTATTTTTGATGAAAAGACGGATCTTTATTGGGCTAGAAGTCGAGTACTGGAATACTTAAGCCAAGTTGCACCCAATTTACCCGCAGCTGCAAAACCACAATTAGGCCCTGATGCAACAGGGGTCGGCTGGGTTTATATCTATTCATTAATCGATAAAACAGGCCAACACGATTTAAGTCAGTTGCGTAGTATTCAAGATTGGTTTTTGAAATATGAATTGCAGACTGTTTCCGGCGTCTCTGAAGTAACAGCGGTGGGAGGTATGGTCAAGCAATACCAAATACAGGTTGATCCTGACAAATTACGTGCTTACGGTATTCCACTGTCACATATTCAAACGGCCATTCAACAGGGGAACCAGGAAATTGGAGCCTCTGTTGTTGAAATGTCGGAGGCCGAATATATGGTTCGAGCCACTGGATATATCAAAGGCATCGATGATCTTAACTTTATTCCTTTAGGAGTTATTCATAAAGGCACGCCATTATTACTAAAAGATGTGGCTGAAATAAGTACTGGGCCGCAAATCCGCAGAGGCATTGCAGAACTTAATGGTGAAGGTGAAACCGTAGGTGGCATTGTAATCATGCGATTTGGTGAAAATGCTCAATCTACAATTAATGGTGTAAAAGAAAAATTAGAAGAGCTTAAAACAGGCTTGCCAGCAGGTGTTGAAATTGTGCCCGTTTATGATCGTTCTGCACTGATTAGCCGGGCAGTCGATAATCTCTGGCATAAGCTAGTGGAAGAATTCTTTATTGTTGCTCTCGTATGTGTAGTATTTCTATTTCATATTCGCTCATCGCTTGTCGCTATTATTAGTTTACCAGTTGGAATATTAGCAGCATTTAGCATTATGAATTTGCAAGGTATCAACGCCAACATCATGTCTCTAGGGGGAATAGCGATTGCCATTGGCGCCATGATTGATGGTGCTATCGTTATGATTGAAAATATGCATAAGCATATAGAGCGAACGCCATTAACAAAAGAAAATCGTTGGCAAATTGTCACGCAATCTGCGTGTGAAGTTGGCCCAGCTTTATTTTTTAGCCTATTAATAATTACCATTAGTTTTGTTCCTGTGTTTACGCTCGAAGCACAAGAAGGGCGGATGTTTGCACCTTTAGCCTTCACTAAAACCTATGCTATGGGTGCTTCTGCTATTTTAGCCATTACACTCGTGCCAGTATTAATGGGATATTTCATTAGAGGCAAAGTGTTAGCTGAGCGTCGTAACCCGCTTAATAGATTGCTGACTTTTATATATATTCCCACTCTTCGGTTTGTGCTCAAGTTTCCTTGGATGGTCATTGTCATGGCATTAATAATAGCCACTATCGGCTTTATGCCCGTGAATAAGATTGGCAGTGAATTTATCCCGAACTTAGACGAGGGAGATTTGATGTATATGCCAACGACATATCCAGGTATTTCGATTGGTAAAGCACGAGAACTGCTTCAGCAAACAGACAAATTAATTAAAACAGTTCCAGAAGTTAAAACAGTGTTTGGCAAAGTAGGGCGTGCTGAAACAGCGACAGATTCAGCACCCTTATCAATGATAGAAACTTTTATTCAACTAAAGCCTCAATCACAATGGCGTGAAGGTATGACCAGCGAAAAATTGAGAAAAGAATTGGATAGTTTGGTCAAATTACCAGGTGTTACAAATGCTTGGGTGATGCCAATAAAAACTCGTATTGATATGTTAGCAACGGGCATAAAAACACCTGTAGGGATAAAGATCGCTGGCCCAAATTTAAATGAAATTCAAAAAATTGGCCAACAACTAGAACAGATCCTTATGGATGTTCCAGGAACAGCTTCTGTTTATTCGGAACGTGTAGCAGGGGGGCGTTATATCAAAGTAGATATTCGGCGACAACAAGCAGCACGTTACGGCCTGAGTATTTCAGATATTCAACAAGTAATTGCAACAGCGGTAGGTGGAATGAATGTATCTCAAACAATAGAAGGGGTGGAGCGCTATCCAATTAATATTCGCTACCCGCAAGATTATCGAAATTCACCTGAGCAATTAGCACTATTACCAGTTGTAACACCCACCAATCAACGAATCGCATTAGAAGATGTTGCCGATATTCATATAGAAGATGGTCCACCTGCAATTAAAAGTGAAAATGCACGCTTAAACGGTTGGACATATATTGATATTGATACCAGTGACATTGGTCGTTACGTGGTTTCAGCACAGGAGATAGTCAACGAGCGTATTAAATTGCCGCCCGGTTATTCATTGAAATGGTCAGGCCAATATGAATATATGCTACGAGCAAAAGAAAAATTGATGTATGTCGTGCCATTAACATTAATGATAATTATAGTATTACTTTACCTCAACTTTAGACGGTTTTCTGAAGTTGCTATCATCATGTTTACCATTCCTTTTGCCATGGTAGGTGGTATTCAATTAATGTACATCTTAGGCTATAACTTCTCGGTAGCAGTCGGGGTCGGTTTTATAGCCTTAGCCGGTGTTGCCGTAGAAATCAGTGTGATTATGTTACTTTATTTAAACCAAGCTTATGAACAGATGTTACAAGATAATCCCAAACCAACTGTCAATATGCTGAAACAAGCCGTCATAGAGGGGGCAGGGCTTAGAGTGCGACCTGTCATGATGACTGCTTCAGCTATTATTTTAGGCTTATTACCGATCATGTACGGAACCGGTACAGGGTCAGAAATAATGAGTCGGATTGCTGCGCCAATGGTCGGCGGAATGTTAAGCGCATTAGTGTTAACGCTTTTTGTTTTGCCTGTTGTGTATTTCTTATTGCGTAGAACAAGTTTCAAATCTATTTAGGATAAAATGATGATTACAATTATTCCCAACTGGCACCCATTCTTAGTGCATTTCACTATTGGCTTACTTGCTACTTCTGTTATTTTTTACTTTGCTAGGTTACTAGTACCTGATAGATGTTCGTGGAAAGGGCAGTGGATTATAGTAGGGAATTGGTGTTTGTGGACAGGCTGTCTATTTTCTATTGCAACCGTATTGGCAGGATGGTTTGCATACAATACGGTAAGCCATGATGCAGTATCACATGCTGCCATGACATTGCATAGAAATTCAGCTATACCAACTGTAATCCTTTTTCTGCTACTTGGTTTTATGGCTATTCGACAATCACAAAAATCCAAATCACCCAGTATGCCTTTTTTGACTTTATGTTTTGTAGGTCTAATGTCATTAATGACCACAGGCTGGCTTGGTGCCGAAGGCGTTTATCGTTATGGTTTGGGCGTTATATCCTTACCTGAACAGCAAGAAAATGGTCATGGACATGGTAAGGAACATGGACATAGCGATGAGCAATTAGTGGTGCCTGAAACTAAAAATACTACTCCTTCAATTGATCATCATTCTATAACTGAAGATACAGAAACTGAATCAAGTGATCACTCTGGACATCATGATCATTAAATTCTAATTGAGAGCCATTATGAATGCATTAACTGAACGAATAATTAGCTGTCCATATTGTGGCGAATCAATTGATGTATTAATTAATGTAGAAGACTGTCTCTTATACACATCTCCGAGCCCACGAGACTAGGCATGATCTCGT
>CAJXPP010000139.1 GCA_913058195.1 uncultured Gammaproteobacteria bacterium
CAAATATATTGACTAAAATTGATCGTACTTTTTTATCTGAAAGGATCAACTTAAAGGCTTCAGCTACACGATCAGCTGTCGTACCACCACCAACATCAAGGAAGTTCGCTGGCTGACCGCCTTCTTTTTGGATTAAGTCCATTGTAGCCATAGCTAAACCTGCACCATTTACCATACAGGCAACTTCACCATCTAAAGAAATATAATTCAAACCAAATTTCTGGGCGAGCACTTCAGCTTCGTCTTCTTGACTGGCATCAAACAGTGCTGCTAATTCAGGATGCCTAAACAATGCATTACTATCTAAATTTAACTTGGCGTCTACCGCTAATAATTCATTCTTATCCGTTACAACCAGTGGATTAACTTCAACCAAATTAGCATCATTTTCAGTAAATAGTTTATACAAACCTTGCATCACTGTTTGTAACTGTTTAAAAGCGCCGCCTGTTAGTCCTAAGAAGAAACCAGCACGACGACATTGATAAGCTTGCAAACCCACAACCGGATCAACAAATAAATTCAAAATTGCTTCTGGCGTCTGCTCAGCAACAGTTTCAATTTCCATTCCGCCTTGTGCAGAAACCATAAAGACAACTTGTTTAGTAACACGATCAACCAATACTGCCAGATATAATTCGCGCTGAATATCAGATGGCTGCTCGACTAACACTTGATGAATCGGCAACCCTTGCTCCGTGGTTTGATGAGTAACCAAGTACTGACCAAGCATACCGTATGCTGCATCTGCGACAGCATCTAGTGTATCGACAACTTTGACACCACCAACTTTACCGCGACCACCAGTGTGAACTTGAGCCTTCACCACCCAACGTTCGCCACCTAACTGCTCAGCAGCTTGACGAGCTTGAGAGCCGCTGGTCACCGCTTGACCATTGGGTGTAGCAATACCGTAACGAGTAAATAATTGTTTAGCCTGAAATTCGTGCAGGTTCATGTATCTTTGCCTTCATTAATTTTTCTGTCTGTATTATCAAATATGCATACTTAGCCATGTATTTTCTCGCAATAGAGCAAGAATTACCATAACTGTCCATGATATAGTTTGCTGAATATAGACATAATGAGAATGACATGACACCGCTTTACCCAGAAATCGAACCTTATGCTATCCATACTATTGAGATGGAACATCTGAGTAATGGCCTCTCACATCAGGTATACGTTGAGGAATGTGGAAATCCCAATGGCATTCCAGTGGTATTTTTACATGGAGGTCCAGGCTCAGGATGTCGACCTTCTCATCGCTGTTTTTTTGATCCTGAACTTTATCGAATTATCTTGTTTGATCAGCGTGGTTGCGGTCGCTCTAAACCTCATGGTGAGCTTACAAACAACAACACCAACTACCTTATTTCAGATATGGAAACTATTCGCCAACAATTGAATATTTCAAGATGGCTTATTTTTGGTGGTTCATGGGGAGTAACATTAGGCTTAGCTTATGCTCAAAGCCACCCCGACCATGTCTCCGCAATGATTTTACGTGGTGTGTTTTTAGGCCGCCAGCAAGACATAGATTGGGTCTATGCTGAAGGTGGTGCATCTAAGTTATTTCCAGATGCATGGCAACGTTTAGTTGAAGACCTACCTAAAGAACAGCATAAGCATCCTTTAAAAGCCTATCATCAACTGCTCACCTGCCCAGATGAATTACGCCAAATGAGTGCTGCAAAAACATTAGAAGCCTGGGAAAGTACCATTGTGACGATGCGGGATCATGAATATCAACATGATGAAGGTAAAGAAACAGGGCCGCTAGCTCATTCTCGTATTCAGCTTCATTTCGCTATCAATGAATGTTTTATGAAGGATAATCCGCTACTCAATAATATTGATACAATTCGAGATATTCCTACCATCATTATTCATGGCCGTTATGATATTGTCTGCCCGATTCAGCAAACATGGGAATTACATCAAGCATGGCCAGAAACAGAGCTTAATATCATTCCAATGGCCGGTCATGCAGCTGGAGAACCTGCTTTAGTTCACGCTCTTGTAACCGCCACGGACACCATGGCAAAACAACTTACTTCAAAAAATATTGAATCAATTTAATGATAGCGCTACTACAAAGAGTTCAGCATGCTCACGTCACTGTCGCAAACAAGCAGATAGGTAGTATTGAGCAAGGGCTGTTAATTTTTGTTGGTATAGAGCCTGATGATACGCAAGATTATGCTGATAAATTACTACAACGGCTCTTAAACTACCGTGTTTTCAGCGATGATAATGACAAGATGAACTTATCTCTTAAAAATATAAAAGGTGGTTTATTATTGGTTCCTCAATTCACCTTAGCTGCTAATACCAATAAAGGTTTACGCCCAAGCTTTTCCTCGGCTGCCAGACCTGAGGAAGGTAAGGTGCTATTTGATTATTTCTGCAATCAGGCCGAGCAACATTATCACAATGTTGCAACAGGACAATTTGGTGCTGATATGCAGGTGACTCTCACCAATAATGGCCCAGTTACTTTTTGGCTACAAATTCCCTCAGCAACATAGCAAGGTCAAACAATGAAAAGTGTACTAATCGGTTTATTTCTTACTCTCGCAGGTATTGCTGCTTTAATGTTACTACCCTCTAAACAGACTCCAGCACCTATGCCATGGGAAGTTACTATCATGGCTGATGGTAATAGCAAGGTATTTGATATTCATTTAGGAATAACAACTTACAGTGAGGCCCAACGACAGTTACGCCAGTATGGAAAAACGGCTATTTTCACTCGAGAGGGGGATGCTCCAAGTGTTGAGGCCTTCTTTCAAAGTATCAATTTAGGTGGCTTATCGGCTAAGTTAATACTCAACTTAGCCGTTGATGAAGACAAGATTGCTGAGATGTTATCTCATGCTATGGAAGCACGTATTCAGCCTAGTGGGGCACGACGTTATCAATTGAATAACCTATCAAATACAAGCTTGATTAAAGCCCCAATTATAGCTATTAGCTATATTCCTTCAATACGACTAGATGAAGAAAAGATACGTTACCGTTTTGGTGATCCAGAAGTCATAAAGCAAGATGCTGAAAACCCCAATACCTCTATTTGGTATTATCCACGATTAGGCTTATTAATTCGGCTTAATGAGCATGAAAAAACCATTTTAGAATATAGTGTGAAGGCATTATCAAGCCATTGAAACTACAACGTTGTCATCGATGAATTTACTGAAGTTTTCCAAGGTGAGCGGCTTACTAAAGAAATAACCTTGGACTCGATCACAGTCATTATCTTCTAAAAACCTTAGTTGATCTGCGGTTTCTACACCTTCTGCAATAACTTCAAGGTTGAGACGATGTGACATTGCTAAAATAGCCATTACAATTGCTGCATCATCCTCGTCAACATTAACGTCTCTCACAAAAGAGCGATCAATTTTAAGTACATTTAAAGGGAATCGTTTTAAATAGGATAATGAAGAGTAGCCTGTTCCAAAATCATCAATGGCGAGCGTAATGCCTACCCCACTTAAAGAGTTAAGTGTCGTGATCGCTAAGTCAGTATCATCCATCAAGACGCTTTCAGTAATCTCTAATTCTAGATTTTTAGCTGACATACCTGTGCTTGCCAATTGATCTTCGATAAAGCTTGCAAGTTGTCCTCCCTGAAATTGACGTCCAGATAAATTGACTGCCATTCTGAAAGCAGGATCCAACTTATCTTTCAATGTTAAGTAGGCATCTATAGCTTGTTTAATAACTGTCTGGCCAACAGTACTAATTAAACCAGCATCTTCTAAAATAGGTACAAACTCAGCGGGAGATACTTCACCCCATTTATCATTATTCCAGCGTAATAAGGCTTCTGCACCAGTAATGCTACCAGTCTGTATATCTATTTGTGGTTGAAAATGTAAATAAAACTCATCATTCTCTATAGCTCGTCGTAAACTTGTTTCCATTGCCAAACGTTTAGCAGCTTGTGCATTCATTTCACCCGAGTAGAACTGAAAGTTGTTTCTCCCGGTATTCTTTGCGTGATACATGGCTGCATCAGCATTTCTCAGTAAAGTATCAACATCGCGCCCATCAGCAGGATATAAGCTAACACCTATGCTTGGGCTAATATTAACTTCAACGCCTTCTAATATATACGGTTGAACAATAGCATTCAGTACCTTATTGGCGACACCACCAACATGTCGAGCCGAACGTACCTCTTCTAAAATGATGGTGAACTCGTCGCCCCCAAGGCGCGCAACGGTGTCTCCTTCTCGTATGCATGATTTCAGCCTATTTGCGACTTCACAAAGCAGTATATCCCCTGCTTTATGACCTAAAGAATCATTAATATGCTTAAAATGATCCAAGTCTAGGAAGAAAACAGCTAAACGCGTCGAGTTACGATGCGCCTTATGTATTGCATGCTCAATCCTGTCGTTAAATACGGATCGGTTTGGTAGGCCAGTTAGAGGATCTGAACTCGCTAACATCCTCAGTTTTTCATCATTCTCACGTTGTACTGAGATATCTTCACATAACCAAATACTTCCTGCCTGAGGGTCAGATGGATCTATTGCTTTAGCTGACATCATTCCCCAGAATAGACTGCCATCTTGCCGTATAAGTCTTACCTCTCCTACAAAGCTATCGCCAGTAGCTATGGCAGTATAAGCATCTTCTCCTGTTTGTTCATAAATTTCATCTGAAGCATATAAAATCTTAGTAGACTCACCTTCAACAACCGCTCTATCAGCAGCAAACAATTGTTCAAACTTACTATTTACACGTAATAAAGTTCTGTCCTTAATGAAGGCAATCCCGACCATTGCATTTTCAAAAATCGCATCTAATTCAGAGCTTGTTGTTTTTAAATTTTGTTCAGTTTTTTTCCATACGGAAATATCGGAGATAACACAAACCCACGTGTCTTCTTTAAAGTTGGAGACATAATTTAATGACAGCCACATTGAAAATGGCTGATTATTATAATCCCTTCCTTCTAGCTCCTTGTTTCCTTGCAAAATAGTGCTGATCTTATCGAGTGACATATATCGATATTCATCAGCAAGAAAGTGGTTGATATTTAGACCTATTAATGTTTTATTATTTGCCTTTAAAACTTCTTCTGCAACAGGGTTAGTTGAAGAAATAATACCTTCAGGTGATAGTGTTAGAATTGCTTCGGGTACGCCATTCAGAATAGTAGAGAGGTGTTGCTCTCGTACTTCAAGCATATCTTTTGCTTCAGCCAAATCCCCTATTAATTTCTGAGTATCTTGTGCAAATAAATTGAAATCAGTGGCAATCGCATCGAACTCACTTTTCCCAATAATAACTTTTAAGCGAGTATCAAAAAGACCTGTCGATAGAGCACGCATTGAGCTACTCAACTCTCCCAGCGGCGTGTTGATGCGCTTAGCAATAGAGATGATGAACCAAATCATTCCAAATGTAATACAAAATGACAAGATAATGATTAACCATTGAGCCTGCTCAACTATCTGAGTTGAATTTTTAACCGTTTGCAGGCTTTTTGATCTCACCATCATTGCAAGCGTACCAAGCTTAAGGGTTATTTCATTCAATATTGAAATTGATTTTTGTTGACCTTCGTCCAGCAGACTATTGATTTTAATCTGATTCAATCTCAGCTTATAAATAGCTAAATCGCCTTCCGTAACAAGAGTTATTAAAGAAGCTACCTGCGTATCTAAGGATTCAGTCAGTTCTAATAATTCGGTTTTATTGTGCACATTTTCTTTAAGCAATCGAATATTTGTCAGCAATGCAGTTTGATATTGCTTAATATCATTATCTTTAATACTTAATAACACATCGGGATTATCAGTCAGCATCAATTTTTGCGTTAAAGAGCTAATTTGCAATGCATTTAATCGAATTGATTGGCTTAGCTTTTCAATTAAGTCTTGCTTGCTTATTTGTTGCTTACTCTCTTCGGTAGAAAGATTGTTATTTAATTCGCGAGCCAGTCGCCGCTTATTTAAGCTCTGTCTCTTATACACATCTGACGCTGCCGACGATCTACTCTGTGTAGAT
>CAJXPP010000140.1 GCA_913058195.1 uncultured Gammaproteobacteria bacterium
GTCTCGTGGGCTCGGAGATGTGTATAAGAGACAGCAACAAATTCTATTTGCCAGGGGGAGCAGGTTTCCTATGTTTGGAATGAAATATTCGGTCTCGGACTTGAGATTGGGTTTGCTCACCAATCATTTAAGTGGACAAATAATGCCAAAGGTAATGCGGGTGTAGTCTGTATCGTAGTCGGTGTTCGTAATCCTTCTGATGAGAAGAAGTTAATATTTGATGGCATGCTTGTAAGGTCAGTTGAAAATATCAATGGATACCTAGCTTCTTCGGCTAATATTATCGTAGAAAAGTGTAATAAATCTATATCTGGATTTCCCAAAATTGTTTTGGGGAATCAGCCGCGAGATGATGGCCAGTTATTGCTGTCAAAGTTTGAAAAAGACGAATTGTTAGCTTCCTATCCAAGTGCGTCCCCTTTAATTAAAAAGCTCTTCGGGGCTAGGGAATTCCTACAAGGGCACGAGAGGTGGTGTTTGTGGATTGAAGATAAAGATCTGAAGTTAGCTCGATCAATACCGACAATCAGTGATCGCATAGATAGCGTGTATGAATTCAGGTGCTCATCAAGGGCTAAAACTACTCGCGGTTATAGTAATGTTCCTCATAAATTTGCACAGATAAGCCGCAAGGATAACTCAAAAGGTGTAATCATTATTCCTAAAGTGTCCTCAGTTAATCGAGATTATATACCTATCGGTTTCCTGGGTGAGGATTGTATTGTCACTGATGCAGCTCAGACAATCCCTGAGCCATCACTATATATTTTCTCGATTCTCAATTCTCGTATGCATATGGCTTGGGTGAGAGCTGTTGCAGGTAGGTTTAAAACTGATTACAGATACTCCATAGCTTTATGCTACAACCCATTCCCATTTCCAAAACTAAATAATCAAAAAATAAAGGAATTGGAATCTTTAGGGATGGGAGTGCTTACTGCTAGGGAAGAATACTCGTCCTTAACTATGAATAAGCTGTATTCATTGGAAGCTATGCCGGAAAGTTTGCGGATGGCTCATGAACGTCTGGATCAATATGTAGACTCTTTATATTCAAATAGTTATTTCGTTGGTGATGAAGAACGTTTGTCTATTTTATTTTCTATGTATCAAGAAATGACAGGAGATCAAAGTGCCTAACTTAATTGATGTTACTTATGCCCAAACAGGGGAAAGCACCTCCACCAATGACATGGGTATGCGAGCCATGCAGGCTCGTGCCTATGAGGCTAGAAATAACCAATACCTTTTGATTAAAGCACCTCCGGCTTCTGGTAAGTCCAGAGCCTTGATGTTTATTGCCTTGGACAAGATCATCAATCAGGGTGTTCAAAAAGCCATTGTTGCCGTTCCTGAACGTTCTATTGGTGGTTCTTTTAGCTCTGAGCCTTTGAGTGATTATGGCTTTTTTACTGACTGGAATATTGAAGATAAAAATAATCTCTGTACCCCTGGAGGTGACGGTAACAATAGCAAGGTCACAGCATTAAAAAACTTCATCAAGGGTGATGACAAGATACTTGTTTGTACCCATGCTACATTACGCTTTGCCTGTGCAGAACTTGAAGATGCTGCTTTCGATAATGTGCTTTTGGCCATTGATGAATTTCATCACGTTTCGGCTGATGGTGACAATGTACTGGGTGAAACACTACGTTCATTAATGGCCAATAGCAGCGCTCATATAATTGCTATGACAGGGTCATACTTTCGTGGTGATAGTGTTCCAGTGTTATTGCCTGAGGATGAAGCTAAGTTTTCCAAAGTCACATTTAATTATTATGAACAACTTAATGGTTATGAATACTTAAAGTCATTGGGTATTGGCTATCACTTCTATCAAGGACGTTATACCGATGCCATAGGTGAAGTGCTAGATACTGATAAAAAAACCATTGTGCATATCCCTAATGTGAATACAGGTGAATCTACCAAAGATAAATATGATGAAGTGGATTCAATTATTGATACGATTGGCGACTTTCAAAGCAAAGACCCTGAGACAGGGGTTATCACGATAAAACGTAAAGGTGATGGTAAGCTGATTAAGCTGGCCGATCTGGTTCACGATGAGCCAAAAGATCGAGATAAGATTGTTGAGTACCTACGCAATATTAAGAGTCTGGATGATATGGATGTGATTGTCGCTCTGGGCATGGCTAAAGAGGGTTTTGACTGGTCTTATTGTGAGCATTCTCTAACGATTGGCTATCGAGGCTCATTAACTGAAGTTATTCAGATCATTGGACGCTGTACTCGTGATAGTGACAATAAAACCCATGCCCAGTTTACTAACTTAATCGCCCAGCCTGATGCAGAAGATGATCTAGTTAAAGTTGCTGTTAATAATATGCTTAAAGCGATTACTTGTTCTTTATTGATGGAACAGGTATTAGCACCTAATTTTAAGTTTAAAACTAAGTTGACTGGTGATGTGGAGGCGACACCTCCAGGAACAATGAAGGTAGGCGGTTTTAAAGAGCCAAGTACTCAGCGTACCAAGGATATTGTTGAATCTGACCTAGCTGATTTGAAAGCAGCTATTTTGCAGGACGATAAGATCATTGCAGCTTCTGCTGGGGCTGTAGATCCTGAGGTGGTCAATAAAGTTTTAATCCCTAAGATCATCCAAGTTAAATATCCTGATTTGACTGCTGAGGAAGTTGAAGAGATACGTCAACATGTTGTTGTGGACTCAGTTATTAGCACTGGAGAAATAAAGGAGGAGGGGGGTAAGAAATTTATCCGTATGGCAGATAAATTTGTCAATATTGAAGACCTTAATATTGACCTGATTGACAGTATTAATCCCTTCCAGAAAGCCTTTGAGATATTGTCTAAATCGGTAACGACTAATGTATTGAAATTAATACAAGAGTCGATTGAATCAACTCGTATCCAAATGGACTTTGAAGAAGCCAAGATTCTGTGGCCTAAGGTTAATGTTTTTGTGAAAGAAAAAGGCCGTCATCCTGAGTTGGATGCTTCTGATCTCATGGAACGTCGTTTAGCTCAATGTTTGATATGGATTAAACAAAAACAAAGGGAAAAGGTTGAAGCATAAATGGAATTAAATGATTTTCTGGATTTTGTCAGCAGTAATGATGAGCAGGGGCTGCTAAAGGTTAAGGCGAAAACTTCAGCACCTACTGCGGATGAGCATCTACTAGCTAAGTTTAATGAGATTAATGAATTCGTTTCAGCTAATGGCCGTGAGCCAGAAGCTGATATGGCTAATGTTCCTGAATACATGTTGAACCAGCGCCTTAATGCGATCCGGGGTAATGATGAGCAATGTGAGTCACTGAGAGAAGCTGATACACACGGGTTGCTACCAGATACTCTTGTCTCTGCGGTTTTGGAACCTAAACCTGACTATAAGGCCGAGCCTAAAGAGATTAATTCTCTAGATGATATCTTCTCTGATGACTCCCTAGGTTTACTAGATGAGGGTTCTGAAAGTATATTTGAAATACGCAATGTACCGAAGACTATTGAGATGCCTGACAAAATGGCTAGGCGTAAGCGCTGTGAAGATTTTGAACAGTTTGAAAAACTGTTCAAAACTTGCCATGAAGATCTGAAATCAGGTGAAAGAGAACAGCATAAGTTTACTGGTGAGCAACAAATACAACAGGGACAGTTCTTCGTTCTTCATGGTGTCATGTGCTATGTCGCTGATTTGGGAGAAAGAATTAAGAAGAATGGAAAAGTAAATGCCAGGCTTCATTTGATATTCGAGAACGGTACTGAGTCGGATATGCTACTACGCTCATTAGCCACTGAGCTATATAAAGATGAAACTGGCAGAAGAATATTACCCAAGGCCGAGGATGCTCTAGACGGAATGCTGGGCATCCAAGAAGATGACGATGAGGCTACAGGCTATATCTACATTCTCCAGTCTTTGAGTACCAATCCTGATATTAACTCTATCCAAAACCTCTACAAGATTGGTTACGCCACAACTACAGTTGAGAAGCGTATAGCTAATGCGGAGAAGGAGCCTACCTATTTGATGGCACCCGTGCATCATGTATCGTCATATAAGTGTTTCAATATGAACGCTCAGAAATTTGAGAATTTGTTACACACTTTTTTTGGTCGAGCATGTTTAGAGATCGAAATAGTCGATTTAGATGGAAAGGTATGCAGACCCAGAGAATGGTTCATTGCACCTTTGAAATCTATCGAAACAGCTATCCAACTACTCATTAATCGTGAAATAGTAAATTATCGTTATGATGAGACAGTTAACGAAATAGTTGAAATTATAGGGTGAACCATATTTATGCTATTTTTTTCGAAGAGCATTTTAATAAGAACTACCTTAAATATGACTGCAAATGAAATATGCAAAGCATCTTTGAAAATCAGTAAAAATCCATTACTGATCGCACAAGCTGATACATTTAGTTTTTTAGAAAAAACACGGGATTTATATCATGAGTTATAAGCGGTTTTTAAAGGATTTAAGGGAGTGTGAAATATTTGCGGCACAAGGAAACATTGATGCGCAGTTTGCTCTGGGCTTAAGGTATGAATCAGGCATTGACGTGATACAAGGCGCTACGAGAGCGATTTTTTGGTATCAAAAGGGTGCGGAGCAGGGAGACAGTCGTTCTCAAGTCAATTTAGGACTGATGTATTCTCGTGGTTCAGGGGTAAAACAAGACTATACACAGGCACTTCATTGGTATTCTAAATCTGCTAAGGCAGGTAATGAGCATGGTCAGTACTATTTAGGTGTTGCTTATGCTAATGGTCATGGCGTAAGTGTAGATGAAAAGGAAGCATATATATGCTTTCGCTTAGCGGCTTTACATGGCAGTGAGCAGGCAATAGAAACTTTATACCATTCGCCCAAAGAAGAAGAGTTTAGAGTGATGGAAGGTTATCCACGCTCAATGCAAAACCAATTGATTGGACATTTTCGAACTCTTATCAATAAGTCTTTTCATAACCAAGAGTTCATGGCTGAGCTTTTTAAAGACTCGAGCTTGTTAGATAATATGCCATTATCTGAGTTTGAGAAACTTCAGACCAGTACAATTTGTATGGCCTTATATTTATCCTACAGGGGCGCTCTCGAATCATTTCTTACGGAGCATAATAATAAGTTTAAAAGCACTGAGTTGATGGAGTCATATATGGTTGATGTGTATGAACTATTCGAAAGTATTGTTTATGCAGAAAAAAAATCAATTGTATTGCCAACTTATGTTGACGATGAGTATTTTTATAGATGGCGAAGGCGATATGAATCCAGCGTATTGGAAGAAAAAGATGCTTTTAAAGTAGCGGTTTTAACGGCTTATTTGAGCCAAGTGACTTTTGAATATGAGGAGGAGCCAAAAGTTAATATGTCCGCACCAGAGTTGGCCTTTTTAGGTGGTGCTATTTATGATGAATATGTGGTCGCTTTTCGGGACTATCTTGGCGAGCAAGTGCTTAGTCTTGATAAGAAGGTACTTAGTTAATTAAATGAACCCTATATATTTTGATACCTTTTTTTCTTGTGATGAGCCGTTTATAAATCAACCCGATGAATTTGCTGTAATTACAGCCTATGCTACGACGGGTGAAAAGTGGTCTGATGAGAAAAATTTTCAGGCGGATAATGCACTAAAAGAGTTTTTAGATGCGCGCTTTAAATGGGTAAAGAGAATCACCGGTTACGCACCTGAAACTGGTCATGCTGAGCCGGGTTGGGCAGTTGATTGTGGTTGGTTAGAAAGTTGTGAAGTTGGCCTAAGGTTTAATCAAGATGCTATTTATTATGTTACAGGTGACAAGCTATCCGTTAGTTACTGTGATGAAAGGCGTGAGATGGTTTATGTAGGGGGATTTTCAAAACAAACAGGGGTACAAGGCTAGTCAGCAACCCTTTTTTGCCTGCTAAGCTGGTGTTGTTGCTGCTTTATCAATGTCTTCGCTGCACCAGTCCATTACAGGTTTTCTACGCGATAGATAGTCAGTTCGATTATAGGCGTTACGGACTTCATT
>CAJXPP010000141.1 GCA_913058195.1 uncultured Gammaproteobacteria bacterium
TTAGTGCAGGCAGCAGCTACTTAGTCATCGGCCGCCCAATAACGGGTGCTAAGGATCCAATGGCATCACTAGAAGCCATCGAAAAAAGCCTTTTATAATTAATAAGTACATCTCAAAAAAAAGCCGTAGTCATAATGACTACGGCTTTTGTAAAATGTACTTACGTTTTAAACCTTGAACTTGCCACCAGCTTCTTGCAATTGAGCTGATAGTGCAGCCATTGTTTCTACTGCACTTGATGATTCTTTAGCACCATCTGCAGTAAGCTCAGCAATTTGACTGATATTTACAATACCGCGATTAATATCTTCTGCAACTGTTGATTGTTCATTTGCTGCACTCGAAATTGCTGCGCTCATCTCATCCATCGTAGTGATCATTGCAGTAATAGTATCTAGCGCCTCACTAGCACTTGCAGCTTTCTCTACACTCATTTTTGCACTTTCACGGCCTTCATTCATTACCGTTACAGCAGCTTTTGCTCCACTTTGTAAACGACCAACCATTTCTTCAATCTCATGGGTAGATGATTGTGTTCTAGCAGCTAAAGTTCTCACTTCATCCGCTACCACAGCAAAGCCACGACCATGCTCACCAGCACGTGCGGCTTCAATCGCTGCATTCAATGCTAATAGGTTTGTTTGCTCAGTAATACCACGAATAACATCTACAATCGCACCGATATTACCAATGTCAGTTTCTAAATCACTCAGTGTTTGCGCCGCTTTTTCAACTTCGCCAGCTAAAGAATTGATAGCAGTCATAGCCTCCGTGACCACTTTTTTACCCGCCTGCGCTTCATTATCTGCATTACGTGCTGCATCGGCTGTGTTTGCTGCAGTTCTAGCCACTTCTTGTACTGATACCGCCATTTCATTCATTGCGGTTGCAACCTGACTTGTTTCTGATTGTTGCTGTAAAACACCATCAACCGTCTGCTTACTGATAGCAGACATATTACTAGTGGCTGTTTCGAGTTGCGTAACCCCTCCCACTAATGTGTGCACTAGATTAGCAACATTTTTACGTGCACTATTTAGCTCAAATGCCATCCAGCTAAAATCACTTTTCCCATCAATGCCAACACTTTGGGTTAAATCACCCTTTTTAATATTTTGAATCGCGCTTACTAGAATATTTGCTCTCACCTCTCCGAACTTGCCGATGATGTGTGCCAAATAGACTAAAACAATACTGCCTATGACAATAAAAATAGCGGTAGTCTTTAACTGTTCTCCAGGCTCAACATTTTTGGCTTCTAAATACCAATATAAGCCCGCCAATAATAACTGGCCTAATATGCCCAGTGCTGCAACGATATACATTCGCTGTCTTAAAGAATAATTTTCTAATTTAAACATTTTAAACTCCATCCTTCATATTTTTTATTATAGTTACGCAAATACACTGACGCCTACTTCAAGCTCGTTTGAGTCTGAAGATGCTTGTTCTAACTCTATATCATCACTCTGATGAGTTAGCCCTTGTTTATTGGATAAAGTCTCACCCGATCCTTCTTCTGATTCTTGTTCAGAAGTTTGATCTGACACATCGGCATCAGCTAAATTCATACCATTTTCTTGAAGACTTTCTCGTAATCTAGGCAGTGCTTGTTCTAATGCGTCTCTTGTTGCAGCATGTTGCGCCACAAAAGAAACGTTTACCTGATCATTATTCATATGTAATTTAACTTCAACAGGACCCAAATTTGCGGGGTTTAATCTAAGCTGAGCCTGTTGAACACCTTCTCTAGCCATCCATACTACGCGACTACTTAATACCTTTCCCCAAGCTTCAGATTGTACTGATGGCTGCATCGTTAGCACTGATTGTCCTACAGATGGTGTTTGAGGTGCAAGCGTACTTGATGTTGATGCAGTCGGAATTAGCATTGCCGAAGGACTAAAAGTGCTAGGTGCTCGGTCCTGAGCAGGCTTTAATATCAGCCCATCATTTTTAGTCGCACTTAACATTTGAGCCATTTTTTGGCGATCACTTACCTGTATCTCCGGCTGTTTTTCTGCCATTACTGGTAACTCTTTTGATACAGCCACATTCGGTTTATTTTTATTAATACCTGGATCTTGTTTTTTAATGATTGCATGTAAAATATCTGATCGTAATACCGGCTTAGCTTTAACAGTCTCATCAGATAATTCATCAACTTTCACAGCATCACTTTGTATTACTTTTGATGTCGCAATTATTTGCTCGCGACTCGAATGTCCAGAAGAATGAGTTTGAGACTCTTTGCCTTTTACCGTTGTTGCTTGAGGTTTAGCTTCGCTGGTAGTTTGTGTAATAGCTTGAGAAACTGCTGCTAAGTCAACCGATGCTGTTTCAGTTCCTTCCTTATCAAGCTCTTCATCGATATTGATATTTTTATCTGCTATAACAACTGGATTATCTGTCCCTTCTTCACTTTGTTCAATATCAACTAACTCTGATTCATTTGGCAAATTATTGCCGCTTTGTTTATCTTTTTCTTCCGCTTTTAGCTTTGCTCTATCATCTATTTCAGTTTCAGGTTTAGCTTCAGGTTTACCGTTAACGTGTTTGTCATTTGCTGACTCAGCTGGTTTTTTCTTATTATCCTGAGCTTCTGAAGGTCTCTCTAACTGCTCATTTAATGTTGAAGAGAAGGGCTTTACTTCGTTATCTTTGTGACTAGCAGCACGATCAGAAAAGATTTGTTTATCCCCTGATGCAGTCGGTGAGCTCACTCCAACTTGTAATAATGGCTGTCCCATAGAATCCCCCTCAATGCCAAATCGATGACTTTGTAATTTAACGTATTTAGCTAAAGCAATCTATATGCCAGAAGCTATGCATTCAACATGAAATAAAGAAATGTTTAGTGGGCAAGGTAATAGTTTGTAGTGATTAGCTAATTGTAAATAGTTTTTGAAAGTTAGAGATTTCTAGAATGTTTTTTATATCCGGACTGCACATCGATAATTCAATATTGGATTTATCTCCACCCGCATAGTCACGTAATAACAACAACATACCTAATGTTGTGCTATCTATAGACTCTACTGCTGAAAAGTCCAAAACAAAAACCTTATTCGTTTCTACACCCTTATAAGCTAGACAAAATTCATTCTCAATAGCGAAGTTAAAGCACCCTTCTAGTTTAATAATATATTTATTACCATCAGTATCTGTTGAAACGCTCATTATTAACCTTACCTTCACGCTATTTTATATTTGGAGAAATCCACAATCTAATTGAAATATGCACTTATTGCTTATTCTGTACTCTTTCCATTAATTTATCAGCAATATCTCTTAATGGTATCTGTAATTCAGCCGCCCCTATTTTTATAGCTTGACCCGGCATACCCCAGACAACTGAACTACTTTTATCTTGAACAAAATTAAATGCCCCAGCTGTTTTCATTTCCAGCATGCCTTTTGCTCCATCCGCACCCATACCTGTCAGCATAATACCGATCACATTCGCCCCGACATTTTTAGCTAATGAGCCAAACAGCACATCAACTGATGGTTTGTGAAAATTCACCGTTGGGTCATCATTTAATTTACAGTAATACAATCCCTTTTTAGTCTCAACTATTAAGTGTTTATCTCCAGGCGCAATATAAGCATGGCCCGCGAGAATCTGCTGACCATCTTCAGCTATGCAGACTTCAATTTCACACTTATCATTAAGTCTCGCTGCAAAAGCGTCGCTAAAAGTAACAGGGATATGCTGAGCAATAACAATACCAGGACAACTTAGAGGTAACTGGCACAATATATCTCCAATCGCCTTGGTACCACCGGTTGAAGCGCCTATCCCTATTACCTTGTCGGTTTTATTTGAATTCAAAATAAGAGCATCAGAGTCCTGCTTTCTTACCGAACTGTCAGCAGATAATTCCTGAATTTTATCTGTCTTTTTTTGTCGAAATTCTAAGGCGTTCACATTTACCTTAGCTGCTATTTTGACTTTATTAATGATTTCTTCAGCATAGCTTTCAAGCGTTTTTGATACATTAATTTTTGGTTTGGCTACAAAATCGATAGCCCCTTCTTCTAATGCTTCAAGCGTTACTTTAGCGCCTTGCTCAGTCATTGTTGATATCATCACAACGGGAAGTGGGTGTAAACGCATTAGTTTTTTTAAAAATGTAATTCCATCCATTTTTGGCATTTCTACATCTAATGTAAGCACGTCCGGATTGAATTCTTTAATTTTATCTCGGGCATCGAACGCATCTCTCGCCGTAGCAATGACTTCAATATCGGGATCGGCATTAAGCAATTCAGAAAGAAGCCTCCTTATTAATGCTGAGTCATCGATAACTAAGACAGTAACCTTCTCCATGTTTATTATTCCCTGTGTCAATAATGTGAGTATAACTAGCTGAGATGAAAACAGGAACCAAATTCATTCTCATTTCCAACAAAATATAACACTAAAATAATTGAACCTCACCTAAGTCCGGTTGGGAACTCAATTCATCCAAGTAATCTTGCTCACGTTGGATAACAGTATTATTTTGTAATGTTCGTAGCTTTTTCACTCTAAGTCGTCCCGTAGCTGGGAAATATATGACTTTACGAGGATAAATATCACCAACATCTTGGATAATTAAAGCTAGGTTTTCTGTTTGCAAGTAATCTAATGCAAACGCAATATTTTTGGCTCCAATATCCGTCATTTTAGCTATAATTTTTCCTCCTCCTGTTAACTTAATTTCAAGGTTAGAGCGCGTTCCACCATTTTTCAGAATATCATTAATCAAATGTTCCATTGCATAACTACCATAACGTGTAGCAAAATCGGTCCAACTATTCGGTCCATGTTTACCTTGTTGTGGCAGCATAAAATGGTTCATCCCGCCAATACCAAGAACTTTATCGCGGATACACGCTGAAACGCATGAGCCTAGTGTGGTCGAAATAGCTTCATTGTCTTGAATAGTGACATAAAATTCACCCGGCAAAATTTTAGCAACCCACGTATTATGAATTCGATCCCAGTATCGGTTCACATGTTTAAAATCAGCTAGACAGGGAGGTTGTAAAGGTTGACCGACCACTAAACTTTCTTCTTGTAAATAGTTTTCCCATGAAAATCAAATCGCTCTGAAATATTATTCAGGGTTTCTGAATGACCTAGAAATAGATAGCCTTCTGCCGCTAAAACATTTGCATAACGATCAAACAAATTTCGCTGCGTTTCTTTGTCAAAATAAATCACAACATTTCGACAAAAAATAAAATCAAACTCACCTGTCATAGGCCATTCATGTAATAAGTTAAGTCGCCTAAAACAGATTAGATCCTTCACTTCAGTATTGATTTTTACATAATTAGACTTTTCATCACGGCCGCGTTTAAACCAATGACTTAATTGTTTATCAGAAATACCCGTAAGATGATCAGATTGGTAAATTCCCGCTTTAGCTTTAGCGATAACATTTGCATCTAAGTCCGAAGCAAGGATTTTGATATCCCACTTTTCAAAGTCCGGTAAATGCTCCTTCAATGTCATTGCAATACTGTACGGTTCTTCGCCTGTAGAACAGCCTGCAGACCAAATTCTTAACTTCTTACTCGCTTGCTTTCTCTCAAGCAATTCAGGAATAACAGTATTCACTAAATAATCAAAATGATAGTTTTCACGAAAAAAAGCGGTTAAATTAGTGGTCATTGCATTAATAACATAGTCTTGCACCATTTCATTACCCGATTCCAAGGCATCACAAAAGGACTTAAAACAGCTATATTCACCACTACGAATTTGCCTTACTAAACGGCCATAGACCATGTTTTTTTTCTTAACTCCCAACACAATCCCAGTGTGTTTTAGAATAAACTGACGAATGCGATCGAAACTAGCATCAGTAAATTCGAATTCGTGATTAGTAATCATAATTATCCCAACTTAAGCCTAATCGCTTTAGAATTCATCCCACTCATCATCTTCTGAAATATAAGGTCTGTCTCTTATACACATCTGACGCTGCCGACGATCTACTCTGTGTAG
>CAJXPP010000142.1 GCA_913058195.1 uncultured Gammaproteobacteria bacterium
GGCAGCGTCAGATGTGTATAAGAGACAGAATTGTGGCATTCCATTACCCCCCAATCATGCAACACAAAAGCAGAGAACGTTTATTGTTTGGTTCATTCTCTTAGTTATTTTTTGTTTTTTTATGATGATGTGGCTGCCGCCAGATTGGTCACCTTTTGTGAATACATAAGCTATGTTAGAAGAATTAGTAGGTTCAACATGGCATCGTTTTATTACCAAACGAGCCGATAGCCACTATCCAGAAGCCATTGTGTATCTAGATGATGTACGTCACACCGCAGGAATTTTTTTTAGAGCTTTAGGTGGTGAAGGTGGCTTGCGGGTTGAAAATGCTACCGATTCAGATGTTTATGCGAAGCGTTCTTTATTACAAAGGATTGCTGGGACAGGCGATAAAACACAGTATGCATGGAGAGATGAGGAAACACTGAGATTACCAGAAAGTATTGCCTTATTTCCTACTAAGCAACTTAATGTTGATCTGTATTTATGGCTAACTGCTTTATCGGTTGTAGTTGTTGAGAAGGGTGACTGGATTACTAAAAACCAGCAACGAACAGCAGGAACCTTGAAAATATGGCCTGGTTTAAAAGGACGTTATCAAAACTTGCTTAAAGCACACCTTCTGCAGCGGCCTAATCCAAATGGTTTATCAGATGGTGAAGCAAATCAAGAGCGTGTAATTTGTTCAGCGTTATTGAATGATAACGCTGAAGTTAGCTTGAATTATGCGAAACGGCCGCCACAGCCCGTTCCACTTTGGTTGCATCCATCTCCACCAGCGATAGAGTTCACAAGTAGTAAACCTGTACAAGATCCTGATATTCCAGAAGCTAATCAAAAACAAAAACAACAGAAGAAACAGCAAAAACGTAAACAAGCTAATCGTACTGATATGCCAGAAGGTAATGATGGTTTAATGAGCTTTCGACTAGAAAGTTTGTGGAGCTGGGGAGAGTACAGCAAGGTTGATCGTACAAGTACCGAAGATGATGACGATGATGCCATGCAAACAGCGGAAGATATGGACAATATTACCGTGGCACAAGATAGTGAAACTACATCGAGTAAGATTAAGCTCGATCTGGATTTACCCGCTAGCCAGTATGACGATATCGTGTTGGGAGAGGGTATTCCGATTGATGAATGGGATTACAAAAAACAGCAATTACAAAAAGATCATTGCCGAATCATTCCGATGACTGCCCGTGATACAGAGGCAGTTGAACTACCTGACAAACTTAAAGCACAGGCTCGTAAAATTCGCCGTCAATTTGAGATTTTAAGGCCTCAGCGACACTGGCTTAGTCGGCAAAGTGACGGCTCTGAAATTGATCTGGAAAACTATATAAATTACTTGGCTGATCGTAAGCATGGTCAGGTAAATACCGATACGCCTGTTTATCGTGATTTGCGAAATCAGAGTCGAGATTTGTCATGTATGGTACTTGCAGATTTATCACTATCAACCGATGCTCATATTAATAATTCTTCCCGTGTAGTAGATGTTATTAGAGATTCTTTGTATTTATTTTCAGAAGCCCTGAGCGTAACAGGTGACCGATTTGCCTTACATGGCTTCTCTTCACGCAATCGTAGCCATGTTCGTTTCTACAATATTAAAGGCTTTGATGATAATTACAATAATGAAGTGCGAGGTCATATCAATGCTATCCGGCCCGGTTATTACACTCGCATGGGTACGGCTATTCGTTACGCTAGCCAACAGCTAGAAAAAGAAGCTAGCAGTCAGAAATTACTATTGATTATCACTGATGGCAAACCTAATGATCTGGATAAATATGAAGGTCGTTACGGCATTGAAGATACGCGGCAAGCGATAATTGAAGCTGAGAAAAAAGGTCTTCAACCTTTTTGTGTCACGATTGATGAAAAAGCAGAAGATTATTTGCCCTATTTATTTGGTAAGAATGCCTATGTATTGATTAAAAATGCAGCAGAATTACCCGCTAAATTACCCCTTCTTTATTTACGATTGACGCGTTAAAAAAATAACTTTAATACCTAAGTGACGGATATGACAGTTTTTTAATTTTCTCTGCGCAAAATTAAGGTAAGCAGGAGAATACTAGATATATATTTTTCTATATCCATTCGTCTATAAATACCAAAGAACGTGCTTTTAGTTCATCTAACACAGTAATCAGCAATAAATGTGGTTGTACGTAGTTCTACTTGATCTAAGTCAAGGATGACCCTAATTATAAAGTGGACAATTTGATTGGGCATTGTTTACAAACGTATTAATAAAACTTTGGAGAGATTGATAAATGAATAATTTTAAAAAATTAGGCTTAAGTATCGCGATTGCAACATCCCTTATGGCATTTTCGACCTCATCGTTTTCTGGTGAAGCATTGGATGTTGGTAAGGTAGGTGTTGTCTCTCAGGTAGAAGGCCTTGAACGAGTAACGCAAGAATTAGTCGCACCACCATTTTTGCCTGTTCACGATCAGGTAGCAAAAGGTAAACCACAAATTATTGCTATGACAATGGAAATTGTAGAAAAAGAGATGGAAATTGCTCCGAATGTATTTGTGCAAGCAATGACATTTGAAGGTACAAACCCAGGACCAATGATTATTGCTCATGTCGATGATTATGTAGAATTAACACTGAAAAATCCTAAAACAAACACAATGGTGCACAATATTGATTTTCATGCATCAACTGGTGCATTAGGTGGCGGTGGTTTGACCAATGTTGCACCGGGTGAACAGGTTGTACTTCGCTTTAAAGCCACAAAAGCAGGTGTATTTGTTTATCATTGTGCTCCTGGTGGCGTGATGATTCCATACCATGTTGTTTCTGGCATGAATGGTGCGATTATGATTTTACCGCGTGATGGATTGAAAGATGAAAAAGGCAATTCTGTCACCTACGATAAAGCCTATTACATCGGAGAGCAAGATTGGTATATACCACAAGACAAAGAAGGTAATTTCAAACGTTATGATGCACCCGTTATGGCGATGGGAGACACCATGGAGGTAATGAAAACATTGACGCCAACACATCTAACCTTTAATGGAAAAGTAGGTGCGTTGACTGGTGAAAATGCAATGACAGCTAAAGTTGGTGAAACTGTTTTATTCCTTCATTCGCAAGCTAACCGTGATACTCGCATTCATCTTATTGGTGGCCATGGCGACCTTGTTTGGACTGGTGGCTCTTTTAATGATGTTCCAACAACTAATCGTGAAACATGGGCTATCGCCGGTGGTGAAGCTGGTGCAGCTACATATACCTTCAAGCAACCAGGTCTTTATGCTTATGTTAACCATAACTTAATTGAAGCTATTTTATTTGGTGCTGCAGCACATGTAACGGTAGAAGGTGAATGGAATAATGACTTAATGGAGCAGGTTCAAAAGCCTAGTCCAATACAATAAAGTTATTATCCATTAATTAGAATAGATATAAACTTTAGAAACAATATTAATGAAATCACTATTCTTAATGATGCTATTTTGTGCAGGAGCAGTATGTGCAGCTCCTGCACAAGAAGTAGATCGTATTGAGTATGCTTCTTCACTGAACTCAATGGTGTCAGTGATAATGAATTGGTATGGCAGTTTAATTCAATCAAATGAATTAATTTCCTTAAGCACAGAAGAATCAAAATGGCACAACTACCGCTCTCAATACCCTAAGGCCATTACTAATATTGAAATTGAAAGTACAGATCTAGTTAAATTAAATGAAAACAATGATTACCAGTTTGAGATACAAACAATAATATTTAATACAAACAGTAATGGAGTACAACAAGGTCAGAAGTTTAGCGAACGCTTCGTATTTAATGTGCCTTTTCTAGATACACCCACTATTAAGACAGTTAATAGAGAACAGCTTGAAATAATTATTTCAGAATCAAACAAGAATTCCAATAGCACCTACTTTAAAGCCCGTCAATTTAGCTATGCTTGGTTAGCATACCTTGATGGAGTCACAACAATAGTTGACTTTATTAACGATAATAACTGGCTAGAAAAAGCACCTTATTCGTTAAAAATAGGCAGTTTAGAAGTAACAGACTCAATTGCATCAGCATTGCTTAAACGTAATCAGTATTTAGCTAAAGGTGGACATTTATTGCGTTCCATTGATGTTCAAAAAAATACAGGGCTGGAAGATAATCTTACGCTAAACCTTATTATTGAATGGCAGGGTGAAAATGCTAGTGGCAAAGCTGTTATAGCCAAAATTCACCAAGAAATTGATATAAAAATACTGAAAAATAACTCTTGGGAAGTGATTTCTATTAAAGAAGAACATCTCCTTCCTGATCTTAAACCTTGGCAGGGATTGTTATGTTAAAACCAATGCTATTAGGCATCTTCATCTTCTTAAATACATTAAATATTGCGAGTGCATTCGATGAGTCTTTACCAATTTTAAGTGGTGTAGGTGGCGAGTTCACGGCTGTTGATGCAGATGGCAATACTATTGAGTCAACTAATTTTAAAGGCTCAGTCATTATTTTAGCTTTTGGCTACACTAACTGTGCGGATGTATGTCCATTTACCCTAGGTTATTTAAAACGCTTGTATGCTGGACTCTCTTCAGATGAGCAAAAAAAAACCCGTATTGTGTTCGTAACAATAGATCCAAAATACGATAACCCTGATCATCTGAAAAAATTCATCGGTCATTATAATAAAGACTTTATTGGACTTTCTGGATCACAAGAACAAATAGATTATATTGTGTCACTCTACCATGCCGAATATAACAGTCTCGCGACCTTAGGTGTTCCGACACAAAATATCCGTCGCGTTAATCCTAAACTATTTGCTGACAGTCAAGAAGCTAAAGACGATAAAGCTACACTTTTCAGCCACACGATTACTTTATACCTGCTAGACAAGCAGGGCAATACACGTAGCCTTGAATATACAGGTACTCCCGTTGAACAATTTGTAGGGAAAATAAGAGCACTTATACATGAATAAATCATGGTTAATTAAATTACTAATTCTATCAGCTTTAGTTGCAGTTCAAGTCTTACCTACTCTCAAAGCCCAACCTGAAATAAAGTTAGACAAGTTTTGGGTGGTTTTGGCACCTGCTGTCGCTAGAAGCACTGCGGGATATGGCGTAATAAAAAATGAAGGCAATCAGGAAGATACACTCATTGGAATACAGAGTAATAGTGCGACTATTATGTTGCATAAAACAGAAATAAAGTCAGGAATGGCTCGCATGATCCATAGCCCTCATATGACAATCAAGTCTCATTCAGAACTGGTTTTAGAACCAATGTCTTTCCACCTTATGCTTACGGATTTAGATATGACGACATTATTTGAGGGAGCAGAAATAATACTACAATTTAAATTTGAAAAGTCGGGCGATATTGATATTGCAGTTCCTGTTCGTGAAATATTGTATTAACCATTAAGTAAATAAAATCAGGTATCTAGATATGAAAAAATTAACACTACTTGCTAGTATGATCGGAGTCATCATTACAGCACCAACTGTATATGCTGAAGATGATTTTTACGAAGCATTAACTGCTGGTAAAGTGAACTTTTCAGCTCGGGCACGTTATGAGTCTGTCGAGCAAGACAATGCTAAAAAAGATGCTGATGCGTACACAGTACGTACCACTTTAGGGTATAAAACAGGCTTGTTCCACGGTTTTAGTGGTTTTATTGAAGCAGAAGATGTCACTGAACTAGGTGATGGGAAATTCAATGATAAAGTAAATGGTGATACAGATTACTCCGTAGTGGCTGATCCAGATGGCACTGAGATGAACCAAGCCTATTTACAATACACTGGCTTTGATACTGAGTTTAAATTTGGTCGCCAAGAATTAACCTACCGTGGTGCCCCATTTCACCGATATATAGGTACGGTGGTATGGCGTCAAAACCATCAATCGTTTGATGCCTTTACAGTTTCAAACACATCCATTAAAGACGTGAAAG
>CAJXPP010000143.1 GCA_913058195.1 uncultured Gammaproteobacteria bacterium
AGATCATGCCTAGTCTCGTGGGCTCGGAGATGTGTATAAGAGACAGGGCAAAAAACCATGTTTTTAGTATAGTAATGCTGAATAAAATTTAGGGTGCAAAAATGAAACGACCTCAAGCATTACAACAACCGACACAGAATGAGATTCAAGCTGTTATTCAGGCCCTTAATAATGGCCAGTTTGCTCAAGCAGAAGCATTGGCAAAGAAGTTGTTGAAACAATTTCCGAATGCATTTGCAGTCCATAATCTTTACGGTAATGCCTTAGCGAGTCAAAATAAATTTAAACCTGCGGTCGACAGTTTTCGTAAAGCACTAAAACTTGACGACAATGTTCCCGAACTACATTTTAATGTTGCAATATTGCTAGGTAACTTAAACCGAGTTGAAGAGGCAATTACTAGCTATAAAAAAACAATTCAGCTTAATCCAGGATTCACTGATGCACATTACAACTTAGGTGCCGCACTGCAATCGCAAGGTGAATTTAAACAAGCATCAACGTGCTATCAAAAAGCGATACAACTGGAGCCGGGCTTTTTTGAAGCGATGGTCAATCAAGGTGTGTGCTTGCAAGAACAAGGTCGCTTGCAGGATGCGATTGAAATATATCAGCGCGCTTTAACTATTCAGCAAGATGCCAAAGTGTATTTCAATATGGGCACGGCATTAAAGAATGAAGGTAAATTAGAAGAGGCTATTGATGCTTATAATAAAGCATTAGAGTTAGAGCCTAATTATGCCGAAGTACATAGTAATCTCGGTGAAGTATTACGTGACCAAGGTCGTTACGATGAATCAGTAGAATTTTATAAACAAGCCTTAGTGATTGACCCTCAGCTACCCGTCGCCAATTACAGTTTAGCTATCTATCTATATGATAGTGGTGACTTGAACGGTGCTCTTGAGCATTTTAAAGCCTCTCAACTTGGTGATTGGGAAGAGCGCATGCTTTATTGCCTCTATAAGACAGAGCGATATGATGAGTTTAAGAAAAACCTAGATGAACTCAAAGCAGTTAAACATAACTCACCGTTCTTATCGACGTTGGCTCAACATTATGCTGAGAATTTTGGGGAGAAAAATGATTATAATTTTTGTCCCGATCCGATGAGTTTTGTATTTCATAACAATATTCCAGAACTTCAAGGCGAACACAGTGAACTGCGTGAGGCTTTATTAAAAGAAATACGCAGTGCTGATGTATCAGAAAAAATGCAAGGTCGCCTAGTTAATGGTGTGCAATCAGCCGGTAATTTATTAAAACGACCAGAGCCCGTATTTCAGCAATTAGCCAAATGTGTAGTTGACGCCGTAGAACGTTATCGACAAAACTTTGAAGGTGCCGATTGTGTATTAATTAAATCTTTTCCGAAGAAGACTGAATTTGCCAGTTCATGGTATGTACGAATGAAACAGGGTGGGCATCTAAACTCACATATGCATGAAGAGGGTTGGATTAGTGGTGCAATGTATTTATCGTTGCCAAGCAATAAATCACATGAACATGAAGGCAGTATTGAAGTCAGCACTCACGGTGATGACTATCCGAAAAAGCATGATAACTTTCAAGTACAAGCCTTAGCACCAGAAGTCGGCGATTTTATTATGTTTCCATCATCACTGTTCCATAGAACAATACCATTTAGCTCTGATGAAGAACGTATTTGTATTGCCTTTGACTTAAAGCCAGCACCATAACTTAAGTAAAAAGTGACACTTTACGTCACATTCTGACGTGTAGTGTACGGCTAAGTGAATAGTTGAATTTAGAATGCTTATAAAACAACAACTTAAAGTTGGCATTACAACTGCAATAATACTGTCACGGCAAACAAAGATTGCTGACTTTTCTAATACTAAAGGAACATTAAAATGAAAAAAGTCCAACAAGGTTTTACATTAATCGAGCTAATGATCGTAATCGCGATTATCGGTATTTTGGCAGCAATCGCTTTACCTGCATACACTCAATACATGGCCAAAGCACGTTATACAGAAGTGGTTATGGGAGCCACTGGACCTAAAGCATCTGTGGAAGTTTGTGCACAAATGACTGCTGCTTTAACTAATTGTACTGGTGGTTCGAATGGTATTCCAGCTGACTTTAGTGGAGTAACTGTTGGTGGTGTATCAGCAACAACTGTTGCAGCTGGAGTAATCACCGTAACGCCAATTGCTCAAGCAGGTATCGCAACTACAAACACCTACGTTCTATCACCTGTATTAACCAACGGTAAAGTCACATGGTCAGGTGTTTGTACTGGTGCCCCTGAGCTTTGTTAACACTGAAGAAGAATAAAAGGTCAAAGTAGATTGATTTGACTTGAAGATTAACAAACGAGCCTCAGTAGTAATGCTGAGGCTTTTTTGTATGTGCATGTATTATAAAAGTGTGGAGAGTCAATGTTTAATATAAGCAGCATAATAAATTTGAAAAATAATAGCATTCTACTAAGCGCTGTTTTGTTGTTTGTATTTTCTCCCTTTTATGCACAAGCTAATGCGGGTGGTTCTGGATTAGAATTGACCTACAATATTCCACTATGGGCCGTTGCTTGTTGGATAATTACAGCTGGGGCATTATTTAGTGTAAAAGATAAATGCTTTGTTTATGCTAAATCATGGCCATATATCCTTATTTTCCCGCTTATTGTCATCATCAGTAGTCTAATGGCAGAGCTTACTCAGCCTATTGCTTGGTTGTTCAGGCAATTATATATATTGGGCGGTGTTTTATTTTTATTTGCCTTGTTTCAGTATCAAGCTAAACAAGCAACCATTGATCGAATTTTGTTTATTCTAGTTATTGCAACAGGCTTGCATGCCGTATTAGGTACTATGCAGATTGTTGCACCCAATTATTTTCCTCCAAATAATAATTCTGTTCCCCGTGGTATGTTTCAGCAGATCAATGTACAAGTGAGTTTTTTAGCTACGGGTTTGGTTATTGGTTTGTATTTGATCAGCCGGCCTAATTTTAGGTTTGCTAGCATTGCTGTTAAATCCATCCTTATTCTCGCTTTTACATTAGCCTTATATGTGTTGATTGCATCTGGATCACGTGTTGGCCTGTTATCTTTATTGCTGGGTATTCCGCTTGTAGTGTGGAGTCGCTTTCATCAGCTGAAATCTCATAAGGGATTATTAATAGTGTTGTTCCTGAGCAGTTGTGGTGCTTTTGTAGCTGGGCAAGCAGGCTTAGAAAAAACTTTGGATAAGACTGCACAGTTGAAGGAACAGTCTTATTCAACATCTCGACTTGCGATGTACACCATCGGTATGGAGCTGATAGCACAAGAGCCAGTCCATGGGCATGGCATTGGTGGCTTTTTGAAAGCATGGAACACGCAAGCTTCGGATTTTGTAACTCGCCATCCCGAAACATCATTACCGAGATATGTGACTCACCCACATAATGAAACCTTGTTTTGGATGATTGAAGCGGGTTTGCCAGCACTGTTCGGTATTATTAGCTTTGCTGTGGGTATTGGTATTGCTTTGTACCAGTGCGGTTTTCAGCGTGGCGGTGCCTATGCTGCCATGTTACTGCCGATAACCTTACATACTCAAGTTGAATTACCTTTTTATATTTCTTCATTACATTGGTTTATTTGGTTATTTCTAATTTATTTAGTGTTGAGGCATCGTACTAAAACGGTAGAACTTAACCTTAGTATGGCAATGACCCGATTAATTCAACTTGTTGCTGTTAGTTTGGCTGTTGGAGTGACGCTATTTATGATTAACACGGCGCGTGCACAAGCAGATATATATGACTTTATTTATAATAAAAATGCCCAGAGTCCCTATTTGCAGGTAGCGCTAAATAATCTTTATACCAAACCTTATGCAGAACAAATGGCTATGCGTTCAATGCTTTATGCCAGTATTCAAAATAAAGATAGAAAAAAGGTCGAAATATTTGAACGTTGGGCGATGGAATATGTTGATAAGAGCCCTGAATTAAAAATGTATGAAGATTTAATTTCAACTTCAGTATTTTTACGACCAGAAGCTAAAGGTTGTGATGCGATTATGGCAGGGTTAGCAATGTATGCTCACAATGAACCGTTACAAAAAGCTAGCGAGAAGTGCAAGAAAATAAGTAAATAGAATTTATGGTATTAAGTATTTACTTTTTCATTAGGGGTAACTGAATAAGTTATTTTTTAGTAAATCTTAAAGCAAAACCTGTCTGGTTGATCTTAATAAACTATGAATTTTATCTTCTATCTTTGTATCAATCATTTGTTCTGGTTTTTGTTTATTTGGACAGGGCATATTAGGTGTGGTGCCGAAGAGGCGGCAAATTAAGGGCCGATCGTGATAAACGGTGCAGCCATTAGCCCCAAGGTAAACACAGTTCAACTCAGCTAATGCTTCATCGTGTTCGGCATCAGTTTTGATTGGTAGCTGAGCCACTTCTTCTGATGAAGCTGTAACTGGGCCGCAGCAATCATGACAGCCTGGCGTACACTCGAATGAGGGAATACGTTCGCGATAGAAACGTATTTTTTGACTATTTGGTGTCATAGAATTTATGCCTTAAAATCTGCAACATAAAGAAAGTCATAGCCAAACCATATGAAAATGCTACATAAGACCAAAGTCACCAGCATTGCTGGTAAGCCTTTACGCAGCCATAATCCCGGTGTAATAGCAAAATCGGGGTTACCTGTTTCCCGTGCTAAACGCTCCGAAATAGTTACAATATAGACATTCGCCGTTGAACCAATATGAGAGCCATTACCGCCCATACCAACGCCTAATGCTAGAGCCCACCATAAAACACTGACATTAATGCCTTGTGCTTGTAAGCCTGCTAATACTGGAATCATAGCTGCTGTAAATGGGATATTATCAATCAAAGCCGAAAGGATGGCTGCAACCCAAAGTAGAGTTAATGCGGCAAGTAATGGATTTTGTAAAATCAATGGTTTGAATTCTTCACCAATAATTTCTAATAAGCCGCTGTGTTCAACACCTCCAACAACAATGAATAATGAAATAAAGAAGATTAGCAATGGTGTTTCGATATGACTTGTTACATCTTCTAATTCAACTTGGCGACAACTAAATATTAATAATGTGAGTGCTGCACCGGCAACTAACCAAGGCTGCCAGCCAATACGGTGATGAACAATAAACAAGGCAACCATGATCGCCATAGCAAATAAGGATTTGTACCAAAGCTGTTTGTTTTTATATTCAGCGGCCTGAGCAAAGCACGTTTGAATGGTTTCGCTTAGTTCGGCTTTGAATAGATATTTTAAAGCTACGATAATCCCAAACCAAGCCAATAAAACGGGTAGAGACATATGAAGGAAGAAGGTATTAAAATCTATACCTGCCGCAGAGCCGATCATTAGGTTAGGTGGATCACCCACTAAAGTAGCTGCACCACCGGTATCAGATAGTAAGGCCGCAGCTAATAGATAGGGAACAGGGGATACGCCCATTGTTCTAGCGATAAGAATAATCAGAGGACCAAAGATAATAACCGTGGTTACGTTATCTAACAGCAACGAAAACAGGGTGACAGCTGTGCCTAGTAATAACATCAACTTGAATTGCGAGTTACTACCCATTCTGGCTAGATGAAGCGCTAAACGTTCAAAACCACCCGTGCTGACCATAATTGATACCATGATCATCATAATTGCAAGCAGGAAAACCACATTCCAATCAATGGCTTGAAGTGCTAACTCAGGTGAGTAAAACCCTAAGAACTGGCCCGCTATAATAATTGCTCCAGCGCCCGCCATGGCAAATTTTGCTCGTTCAATGCCGTGGTATGACTCTGTAAAAATCCCAGCAAAAGTGAGAGCAAGAATGATGGCGGAGACCAGCATCGGAGTTGTTAACGCGATCATTGTTTTTTAATCTTATATAAATTAAAGCGATTAAGTGCCTTGTAACTGTCTCTTATACACATCTCCGAGCCCACGAGACT
>CAJXPP010000144.1 GCA_913058195.1 uncultured Gammaproteobacteria bacterium
GTAGGTTTCAAGTTGTTGAGTTATGTTATTATTTCTTCAAACATTTAAATAACACTAACATTAAAGATTATGGCAATAGCCAACCAATTAAAGGCATTACTTAAATCACATGTAGATGGTGATAATAGAATGTTTTTGTCTATTGCTATGCAAATGGCAGCGCATGAAGCCAAACAGGGTCACGGGCTGCTTGCGAAAGAGATTAGGGAGTTAATTGATCAAGCAAAATCTCAACGCTCTAGTGCAGGATTAATAGCAACACCACTCGTCAAGCCAAAAGGTGAGCTAAACAACCTATTAAGTGTCACTTATCCAAAAGTAAGGCTAAATGATATGGTTTTGTCGTTAAGTATTGAAACAAGACTTAATCGACTTATTAAGGAGCATCAAAGTGTTCAGAAGCTTCGAAGTCATGGCTTAGCACCGCGTAAAAAGCTCTTACTCGTTGGTCCGCCAGGAACGGGGAAAACGTTAACAGCCTCTGTTTTGGCGGGTGAATTAGGACTGCCTCTATTTACTGTCCGCATTGATAGTTTGATGACAAAATACATGGGAGAAACAGCGGGAAAGCTTCGCCTAATCTTCGATGCTATTCAGCAGACTCGTGGAGTCTATCTCTTTGATGAGTTTGATAGCATCGGATCACAGAGAAGTGATAGCAATGATGTTGGAGAAGTACGCCGAGTACTGAACAGCTTTTTACAGATGATAGAAGAAGATAGCTCTGATAGTTTATTGATTGCAGCCACCAACCACTATGAACTGCTTGATCATGCTTTATTTAGACGTTTTGATGATTTAATCGAGTATGAGCTACCTGAGAAAAATGAAATCATATCAACACTAAAATCAAAATTGGCAGCCTTTCAAACAACAAGAATTCAATGGTCCAAAGCTGCTGAAGCGGCAACTCAATTGAGCTATGGAGATATTACTCGAGTCTGTGAAGATGCGATTAAAGATGCCATCATCTACGACCGAGAATCAGTCACGCATAGCAACTTAATCCACTCAATTAAAGAGCGTTGTGCAGTTCGTCAAAAACAGCTATAGACACAAACATCATGGCAGAAAATAGCAAGGAACGCTTACTTCATCTTTTTTTAAAAAACACCGCAATCACTAGTCGATACACTCGACCCAGTAGCGCAGGTGGGGGGGATATAAAGGTCCCTCAAAGAGATAGGCAAGCTCATGCTCAACAGCTACTGAGCCAAGTTAAAGAACTTCAGCAACAAGAGTCTGAGCTTATTCGAAGTCAAAAAGCCTTTGGGCTAGATGTAGGCAACGGCATATACCTCGCATTTGAGAGTGAACAAGACTTTGAGTTGAAGTTTGAAAGCCTTGGGTTCCAGCGAAGTGGAATAGAGTTATGTTCGGTTAAGGAAGTTGACAAGAAAACGATCGCAACCGTATTTGTGCCAGAGGGAAAACTCTCCCATTTTTTAAAGAGAATCACTCAATACAAAGAAGAAAACACACCTAAAGGCAAGCCTAAAAATAAAGACCTCGTAGAAAGCATTAATGCAATTAAATTAGCGGCATTAGATGCGCTGTGGACTGACGATATAGAGTCTTTACCCAATGATGA
The DNA here is from genome assembly GCA_913058195.1 of uncultured Gammaproteobacteria bacterium. Taxonomy (GTDB): domain Bacteria; phylum Pseudomonadota; class Gammaproteobacteria; order Nitrosococcales; family Methylophagaceae. Next base: position 1,592 of record CAJXPP010000144.1, read on the forward strand.
TCAGGCAGTGTGGTGGGAAGTTTGGTTACGAAATTCTCAAGCAATAGATTACGAAGCCTTTTTACGTGATCATGCAGAACAGCTAGAAATGGGGGTTGGCAAGGAGGCAATAAGGTTTCTGGATAGAACCGTTATGCTGGTTTACGGCACAAAGCAGCAAATGAGCAGATCAATCAATTTACTTGGCTCTATCGCAGAAATTAGAAAGGCAAAAGATACGGCAGATTTTTTTACCGGCATGCCCCGTTCTGAGCAGCAAGAGTGGACCAATGATTTTGTGGATAATTTAATTCCACCACACAATGAATCACCAGCCATTTGTATTATTGATACGGGCTTAAATGAAAGCCATCCACTGCTATCTCCTGCTACAAAAGCAACACATACTTATGAACCTGTATGGGGAACTGATGACCGTGATGGACATGGAACCTCAATGGCTGGCTTAGCCTTATATGGAGATTTAACTAAAATACTAGCGGAGATCACTCCGTTTACTCATACGCATAGGCTAGAATCAGTGAAAATCATTCCCAACACAGGATGTGCACATGATAAAAAGCTATATGGAGCAATTACTCAGGAGAGTATAGCGAGGGTTGAAATTGAAGACGCCGAATGCCAGCGAATATTTTGCATGGCTGTTTCAGCTAAAGAAGATAGAGATAGAGGGAGGCCTTCATCTTGGTCAGCCGCTATTGATGCAGTGACATCAGGCTATACAGATGAGCAACAAAGATTAATTGTTTTATCGGCAGGCAATACGGCCCCAAGCTTGAGGCACCTGTACCCCAATAGTAATATGACGGATGGGGTGCATGATCCAGCACAAGCATGGAATGCTTTAACTGTCGGTGGGTATACAGAAAAGTCCTGGATTGATCCAGCGACAAACCCAGGTTGGAAGCCTATAGCAAAAACAGGTGATTTATCACCTGCAAGCTGCACCTCAATGCCCTGGCAAAGGGCATGGCCGATCAAGCCAGACATAGTGATGGAAGCGGGAAATATGGCTCTTAACCCCGCATACGAAGAGGCTGATTATATTGATGATGCGCTATTATTGTTAACTACAGGGCATAAATCTTTAATGAGCAAACAGCTTGTTTCATTTGGAGATACCAGCGCATCAGCTGCACTAGCCGCAAATTTAGCGGCAAAATTACAAGCCCAATACCCTGAATACTGGCCAGAAACAGTTCGAGCATTAATGGTTCACTCTGCAAAGTGGACAGAGGCAATGAAACGCCATTTCTTACCTCTCAACACCAAGGCCAAATATGGGCAGTTATTAAGGTTTTGTGGTTACGGCGTGCCAAGTGAAGCCGCTTTATTTTGGAGTGCTAAAAACGAGCTAACCCTCGTTGCACAAGAGACATTACAACCTTACTTCAAAGAAAATGGAGCAGTTAAAACGCGTGATATAAACCTACATAATCTACCTTGGCCAACAGAGGTTTTACAAAGTTTGCCACCAGAGACTCAGGTAGAAATGAAGGTCACACTCTCCTATTTTATTGAGCCAAACCCAGGCTCCAGAGGCTGGATAAATAAATTTCGTTACGCCTCGCATGGGTTACGTTTTGATGTTCGTAGATCATTGGAGACTCAAAAAGACTTTGAGAAGCGAATTAACCAACAGGCGCGAGATGAAGAGTATCAAAGCCAATCAACCTCCGACTCAGAAAAATGGCTGCTAGGTAGTCAGTTAAGAGGCTTGGGGTCTATACACTCAGATACTTGGGCAGGTTCGGCTACAGAGCTTGCAGAAAAAGGATCTGTTGCTGTTTACCCTGTTATCGGTTGGTGGAAAGAGCGAGCAAACTTTGAGCGCTGGGGTAAACAGGCCCGTTATTCATTGGTTGTAAGTATTAAAGCACCTGAAATAGAAACAGATATTTATACTGCTGTTAAGAGCCAGATAGTAGTTCCTGTAACCATTTAATAGGGCCTTTTAATACACCACTTCGTTTAACGAAGAAAGCGACTTTAGTACAGGCCAGCTTCATAATTATTTAAAAAAGACAGTATGACGGCGTGATATCCAACCCTGCTCAATAGAACCATTAACTTCAACTTCAACAAGGAGCCACGACCGATTTGCTTTATCAATTACGTCAACGAGCGTACCAATTGGAAGTCCCGTAATAACATTAGACTTCATGCTTGGTCCCTCTCTAAAGTGTAAAGAATGAGCTGTTGTAATACGGAACCCGGCGAGTAGGGAGCGGTCGAATTTTGTGTTTGCTGATCGAGAAAAAGAGCGTACTTCAGCCGCTGTTGAAACTGATTGCAGTTCTACTTTTGCATCATCAGCATTTTGCATTACATATGCTGCATAACAGCTCACAAGAAAAGGTAAAAAGCAGTGACTGAATAGATAAAGTAGTATTTTTTTGGTTTTCTCAGAAAGATCATTAAAATCGCTTGCAGCAGAAACCTCCTCACTTATTTGAGAGTCAATCTCAAGCAGAGATTCATCAATTGATTGAGGCGTATCAATGTTCAGTGTAATAGCTAAAGACAAGTCCCCTGAAAATGGCGAGTTTTGTAGTTGGGTTAACGCCTTAAATGAGGAGAGTTGATTAAGCTTAGCTAGTAGATTTTCTGCCCCCTTTTGTTGTCGGACAATTGAACTTAAAGGAGTTGAGTTAACGATACCTTGAAATTTACGCATCGATTCGGGCTGCCGTAAAATGGAGCGCATCAAGTTGTCTTGATTGGTAAGCCGCTCAATTGACCTCATGGTTTCTGAGTTGTTGAAAGCTAACGATGAAAGCTGGTTAGCTTTCTCCAGCTCTCGTGCAAACTTCATTACTCCTGTTTCGTGCTGTGCAAAAGACTGAAGGTTCGTTGGGCTTTCAAGCTTTTTAATAAGTTCAAGCCAGGATGGGTTTAGCAGTTTTTGAAAATTATCGCTATAAATACCACCGCGAACCATCCAATTATTAGCCATAAATAAACTCGTTACACGATCAAGAGAGACAGTAATTCGCCTACATTTTGGTGCTCCCCATTGGGGTACCAAATTGGTTTGATATTGCAGGAAGTCATTCTTCGTTTAAGCGCTTGATAATCCTCCTCATCTTCCGGGACTTCTAATAAAGCATAGTGATCGGGTACGTTACGGGCACCTTCTTCTTCCACTATTTTCTCAAAGGTTTGCACTGTCCTTTCAACATTCATGCTGCAGCCAACAAAAAATAGTGAATAACTCAGATAGATACGTTTTAGTAGTTTGGGGATGTGATTATTAAAACTGATTAAATCATCATCACCGTATGCATTTTGGTATTCTTCGTGCGTTAACACGCGATGGTTTTGATTATTAATGTTGCCGTGTAATTTTAATATACACCGTTGCCCTTTTGGCACAGATGTGAGAAATGTAAATTCATCATGTAACCCAACTGCTTTTGAGCTAAAGGGCATCCCTTCTATTTCGTAAGCTTCATCTGCCACTAAGTCAAAGTTAGTCGTGATGGCGCATTTATCAAAGAGCCTTGGGAGAAGTGTGCACGGTGTTGTTACAATGTCTCCATGCTTGAAATCCTGCGCAAAGTACTGTTCAAAAGCACCTAGAGGTGACTCTGCAATGACCAAGGACATAAGCTGCTCATAATTGCCAGCGGCTAATAACGCTTTGGCATCATCTGAGTTAATGTCATGTTCGGCCATTAGGTCAGTTAAAAAACTTTCCCATGTCGGGCAGCCGGCGCTAATAGATAAACCTGCGCCAATAAAGGGAATAACGATACCGCCTTGAATAGTTTCTTTTAATTCTTCGAAATTGCGTTTATTTCTCGTGAAGTCGGCAATATTAAGTACTGAGGATATTTGCTCGTCGGTGATTTGCCTAACTTCCTGCTCATACAAACCTCTGTCACCGTAATAAAGCGCTCGGCTGGGATTGGATAAGATGGTTTCTTCATCCCCTTTTCGCATAAACACTTCAACGGGATTTTCATCATCATTGACTACGTCATTAATCTCAGACCGTGATTCAAAGTAATTATGCTCATCAATTAATTCTTTTGCGATCTTGTCTAATCTTTCTTTTCGTCTGGCTACCAATACCACGTTCATCCCTGCTGCCGCTAATTTACGACTGAACACTTCGCCAATACCAGAAGATGCGCCTGTTATCAGTGCCCAATCTCCATAAGCCTCTTTCAAATTTCTCATAAAACTTCCATTACCATCTATTCCTGACGTTTCCAGACTTCTGTTCTACCAAACAACGATACCCCGACATAGCCTCTTACCTTTAATGTACCATCATCATTTAGTGATAGTTTGCATTTATAAGTCTGTCTCTTATACACATCTCCGAGCCCACGAGACTAGGCATGATCTCG
>CAJXPP010000145.1 GCA_913058195.1 uncultured Gammaproteobacteria bacterium
GATCGTCGGCAGCGTCAGATGTGTATAAGAGACAGGCCCGTTTCATTACTTTACTATACAGCTAGGTATTTATTTCAAATCTACCTGTACAGCAACATCACTACCTGTAGTTTCAACAGCAATGTAATACCAACCTACCGGTGGGTTATTCACTGTTAAGCTTTGCTGAGTTGTACCAGCAGTAGTTGACTTATGAGTATGGCTTGCAGCCGATGCCCAGCTTGTACCTGCATACAATTCAACTTCACCATTACCATGAGCAGTGTTTACTTCAATACTACTAATACCTTCATTGATGTAAACATAGTAACTATTGTGGCCACTACCGGTACACAAGGCGTTACCTGACTCAATTGCACTGTAAGTATTTGCAGCTTTTGATAAACAAGCGTTCGCAACTTCAGTAGGAGCTGGCGGCGTTGGAGGTGTTACCGTGCCTGATAAACTAACGGTAAAAGTTACATCCGCATAGTTACTATCACTGTCTAAAGTAATATATCTCCAACCTCTATTAGCTGTTACTTGTAAAGATTGAGTTGTAGCAGAGCCTGTTGAAGAGGCTTGTGCATTAAGTGTCGTTGCCCAAGTATCTGCATTAAAGTGGATACCTACCTCACCATTACCACCTGCAGTAGTTAAAAACAGTTGTGTATTATCTTCTTCAACCCAAACATAGTAAGAGCCACGTCCGCCTGCAACACACTCGTTTTTCTCAAGTGTTAGTTTACCAGTAGTAATGGTCGCTGCACCACAATCAGGTACGGTTACACCGCCACCATTAGTTGCATCGTTAGGATAAGGGTCTGAGTTATCACCCATACCATCATTATCTGAATCTAACCACTCTGTTGCATCTGTTGGGAATGCATCTGCATTATCTCCGTAGCCGTCACTGTCTGTATCTAACCATTCAGTGCTATCAGCCGGGAATGCATCTGAATTATCGCCATAACCATCTAAGTCAGAATCGGCCCATTCAGTCGCATCTGTTGGGAATGCATCTGAGTTATCGCCATGACTATCACCATCAGTGTCTAACCATTCGTTAGGGTTGTTAGGGAAGGCATCGCCATTATCCCCAAAACCGTCGCTATCGCTATCAACCCACTCTGTAGCGTCATTAGGGAAAGCATCAACACTATCTAAATGACCATCGCCATCAGTATCTACATCACCGTTTGGCGTTGAATCGGCATTATCACCAATACCATCACCATCAGTATCTTTAGTTTCTGCTGGGTCGTTAGGGAATGCATCACCATTGTTGCCTACACCATCCCCATCACTATCGCGGGTTTCTGTAGGATCAAATGGGAAAGCATCTTGGCTATCAATCACGCCGTCACCATCTGAATCAACAGGTGTTGTATTTCCGTCGGTTAAATCATTGGAAATAACATAATCATTGCTGGTATTTTCTTCTGTCATTACGGCAACACCTAAACACTGATTATTTTCATCAGTTATTGCTGCGCGGCGGTTACCAAACCACTTCCACGAACTGACACTATCGTAGCTCTCACCTGTTGCAAGGGTAGTAAAACCAAAACCAACATTTAACTCGCCAGTTTCATTATCAACACGATGAACACGTACTGGATTATCGCTATTGTTGATAAATGAGAAGTCTGCTTCAAATGGACCGGTTAAATGCTTTTGCATAAGTGCACAACTACCAATAGTATTTGCTGCAGGGATCTCTTCCGCTGGTGCTGCATTAGCAACCATTGCTTGGTCTACAGTGAAGTTTGCAACAGGGTTATTTAGTATACCAACGCTTAAACAGTTTAAACTACTATCAGTTACCATTAAGCGACGATCACCATACCAAATGTCATTGCTATAAGTTGCACCAGGTTCTAAAACACCGTAACCATGAGTAAAGCCGGTACCACCACTTGAAGTGATTATCGACCCTTTAGTGTTATCAATTCTAAATAAACGCACTGGCGTATCTGAAGTATTGGTAATAGAGAACTCATGTGATTGGTCCATAATTAAATGAGGTTGCGCTAATGCACAGCTTCCCATTTGATTTACTTCAGGAATAGCTTCAGGAACAACATCTTTCACTAAATCTGCAGTAATAGTAAAGGTATTATCATTTTCAGCCATAACTGCAACACCAATACAATTCATGTTGTTATCAGATAACATCATGCGATCGCCTACCGTCCAACTAGCTGAGGTATAAGTATCACCATTATTTAATGTTTTATAATTCTTACCAAAATTAGCTGACCCTTTATTACTATCTACCCAGAATAATGACACAGGTGTGTCTGTGGTATTGGTGAAGGTAAAGTTAGTTTTATCGGCATCATAATAACGCGCATATTGTTGTACTAAATCACAACTTCCAATGGTATCTGCAGCCGGGGTAGCAGCTGGTGCCGGTGCCACAGTTTCTGAATTGGCCAACATATAGGCTTCAAATCCCGCACCAGTGCGTTGAACAGCCCCTTTAAGTGCAGCTTTGTAGGCATCGTTATCTCCTACCTTTAAGGTTGCCGCAATAAGCTCTATTTCATCTTTGTGTTCTTCACCTAAGTAACGCATAGCAAAATAGCCCCAAGGATACAAATTATCATATTCGTAATCCATAAATACGACATTGTACAACGGTGGAATAGTCTCACCTTTTAAGGTATTTAAAGTACGCGTATGGTCTTTCCCCATTGCCATGTACTCAGCCATACCTTCAGCCCACGAAGCATTTGGGTTAAATGTTCCGTACGAGCCTGTTTTGTTATAGCGGCCATCAAGATAATGAACGAACTCATGCCTTAAGTTATAAATTTGATCAATATATTGACATGAACCGCCTAACCAAGAATCAGGACACTGCATCGCTATAAAGCGCGCTTGGTTGCCTTGTGCAGTCGGTGTACCTTCTAGGTACATACCACCATTATCTGTGGAAATACCAAAAAACTCAGTTGCATACTTTTCATAATCTTCAGGACTAGCAAAAGCAACAACTTCAATATGTTCGTTCAAATCACCAGTAATAGGTGTTCCGGCTGTATTGAAAAAGGCATGGAATTCAGTTTCTTGTAATGCCATATCAGCACATGATTGATCTAGTGTTGCTTGGCTAATCGTAGATTGCGCTCTAATAGTAATATTGGGTGTACAATCGTGACTAACCGTTAGAATATCCTCTTCTTTTGGTGGGACAATACAATTACCAAATAATGGATCTCCTGCTTCACAAGCACGGCCAGCATTTTCTAAGTATTTTTTAGTTATAATGGTTTCAGTAGTTTCTACCGAAATAGTTTGGATTACTTTTTCACGCGTTTCCAAGATAGTGCTGTCAAATCTCGCTTTAGCTTCGTCAGTAGCAATTGATGCAATCTTACCCATAGCGATAAATGAATGTGGAATGATCCATTTCCTGTCTGCTTCAGCGGTCCAGCGCATATCAAGTGATGTTTCGCCTAAGAATACAAAAGATCGCATTACCGATAGCACATCAAGCATGTTGTCGTTATAAGCAGACTTTACTGGCGAGCTACCGTAATAAGCAGCATCAGCAATTGCTCCCATAAGAGCCATAGCGGTATCGCCACCATTACTGATACCAAAAGGATTGGTTTGCTCTGAATAGAATTGGATAATAGCTAATAGATGTGGCAAGTGATCTTTAAAGTAGCTAGCACTTTCACCTCTTCTAAAATTAGTCAATGCTGCTGCATAACCTTCTTGAATGACACTACCTGCTGGAGCGATAAAATCAGTCATCTGAGAAACAGCTAAAAGTGCAGTACTTAACTCTGATGCTTCTGCATCAGTCATTGGAGCTGCATGATAACCATAAGAGGCTAAAAAATATAATAATTGGTTTAAATCAGGGTCAGCTAAATCATCTGCCTTGGCCAGATAATGAATTGCTTTAGCGACTTCTGAAATTGGATCGTTGGTAGCGCCTGCAATACCAGAAAAATCATCATAGCTTGCTACCAATATTTCTGCGATAGCTGAACCATATTGTGCTTTTGAAGTAATACTCGCTGCAGGTACATCAATAACAACATTGGTGTTATAAACAATATAATCGCCCATTGGTGGCGGTATATCACCGCCTGTAACCGTGACGGTAAGGCTGGTTTGTTCAATATTGCCATCAATTTTGAAATATCGTTGCCCTGCATGAGAAACAAAAGAAATGCTCTCTTCGTTAGTACCGGAATTTAAGCTACTTAACTCAACATTGCCGCTCCAGTCGTCACCGTCATAGAGTTTAATCCCAGCATCACTACCGTTGAATGTGCCACCTGACGTTGTAATCGTTACGTCACTATTTTCGTAAGGCACGGTGACATATAAATAATGCCCATAGTCAGTAATACAGTGTGTTTGGTTGGCAGGTACTTCACCTTGTCGGTCTAACGTTTTTGTGCCACACATCTCTGCAGCTTGAACTGTACCCATGTGTAACGATACGAATATCGCGCTAGCTAGTAATGTTTTCTTTGTTATTAGTTTCATTATTCTTAAGCCTATTTTTATTATGCGATTAGGTAAATCGTCCGTGTAGCAATTTAGGCTTATTGTTATTATATTACCCTAACTGCATCTAACGCGTACATCCGTCGCTGTTGAAACGTACACTTTTATACATCCCGGATACAGTTATATAATATTCTGTATACAATATTCAAGCATAAACAAAATAAGAATTTTTTCGTAGTTTATTAATAAAATTTTTATTCACTGTTATCAATATGTTGCAAAGTGATAAAAATAGATAATGATTTGGCGTTTTCTGAGGGTTTTCATTTGAGACTACTAATTTTTACACTAGAAATGATTTGACAATAACTGCGAAGCGGACTCAATTGTGTGGTAAATCGATATCCCTATCGATAACTTAAATTATTGGTTACCTTCACCTTGCTTCTTTGGAAGTGGTTTTTTAGGCTCTCCGGGAGGAATAATTGAATTATCTTCTGGGTGTCTACGAACTTTTTCATGCTCATGCCCGTGATGTTTGGCATGACGATTACCATCATGATCTGCAGGCTTACTATGTTGACGCTCATTATTGTTGACGGTGAGTTCAGTTCTAGCCACCTTAGTATCTGTAACATTAAGCGTTGAGCTACCTTGCTCATTTAGAGCTACTTTTGGTGGTTTTGATATTGATAAGTCAATACTGTCTGGCTGAGGCGAGTTAACGGGTTTCTCATCTCTATTTACCAAGGTACTCTCAAGCTGAGATTTTTCAGCGTTTTGCAGGTCATTATTTGTCAAATTAGCTGACTGATAGGCATATATTGATATCACCACCACACAGGTGCCAACAAACAACAAAGAACCTTGTTTCTTAGTTATTTTCATACTGCTACTCCATCAAAAAAACGGTATATTGAATACAATAAACTAACATGTATTTTAATTTTGATGCAATAACAATTAATAAAATGAAAAACTAGCAGGATTAATTTTTGCCTGCTATAGCAGATAAAACCTGCGAAGAAATATTGCGTTAGCGACGTCATTGAACAACGCGTACGTTAACTTTCTCAATGAAAATCACTATCAAGCTAGGCATTTTTTAATAGCGTTTTGCCAAGCAGATACTAAAATAACAGCATTTTCTGCTGATATTTTATCTTGAAAAATTTCTGATTTTCCGTGTAACACCTTCGGCAGATGTTCAGCTTGCCAAATTTCTTGGCCTATTGCTGCTAAGATTGTGGCACCAAGTACCGTTGATTCAATATTCTCTGGTCTCTCAACAGTAATACCTAACAAGTCAGCCTGAAACTGCATTAAAAAATTATTAGCACTTGCCCCACCATCAACTTTTAACAAACTAATTTTTAACTGGCTCTCCTGCTCCATTAACCTGTCTCTTATACACATCTGACGCTGCCGACGATCTACTCTGTGTA
>CAJXPP010000146.1 GCA_913058195.1 uncultured Gammaproteobacteria bacterium
ATAAAAATATTGACTTAAATATGGATTTTTTAAAAACGGCTTATTTGCTTCCAAGGCAGCAGCATTGGTCAGATAGCCCAGCTAATGGGGTAAGGCGTATCCCATTAGAACGAGAGTCAGTAGAGTCAGGCCGCGCCACAAGCATCGTTTCTTACCAAGCGGGATCTTTTTTCCCTGAACACCAGCATATTCAAGGTGAGGAGATCTATGTCATTGATGGTGTCTTTTCCGATGAAAATGGTGACTATCCCGCTGGTAGTTATATCCGAAATCCAGCAGGTTCACGTCATAGTCCATTCTCAAAACAAGGCTGCACGCTATTTGTTAAGTTAAATCAATTTCAAACTGGCGATAATCAACAAATTGTAATCAAGCCTGAGCAACAGCAATGGGGTAATGGAATAGGTAATCTAAAAGTGTGCTCACTTCATTCATACAACACGGAAAGTACAGCTCTAGTCTGGTGGCCAGCCAATGAAGTTTTTAAACCACATGCTCATTATGGTGGTGAGGAAATTATTGTGCTAAAAGGTATATTTTTTGATGAACATGGTGAATATCCTGCGGGTAGTTGGATCCGTAACCCCCATTTAAGTCGACACTATCCTTATGTAAAAGAGGAAACGCTTATATTGGTGAAGGTTGGACACTTAAAATCTAATTAGGTTAATTCTGTAGAAAATTAAAGAAGCTGGGCTATATATTTTCATTTTAATGGTAATTTTACTTATAGGCTGTCACTACTCTAATGAAGTAGGCTGGACATTGAAATATAAATATAACATTTAAAGGAAAAAAGGTTTATGTCGGCTTCATACACAGGAACAGTTACAACCGTTGGTGAAACAATGGCTCGAAGTGTTACAGATGCAAAGGCATTTAAAATATTTATAGATGAGCCAGAAGAGCTTGGTGGCCAAAATGGTGCACCGAGTCCACTTGACTATATTCTTGCTTCCCAAGGCGGTTGTGTTAACTATATGGTCTTTTTCATTGCCAAAGAAATGAATATTCCTATTGAGAAAACAGAGATTACAATCACTGGCAAGCTTGATCCAGCCAAGTTTTCAGGCAAAGATATGAACGTCCGAGCAGGTTATCAAGAAATTGACGTACAGATTTGTGTAACAAGTACAGCATCAGATGAAGAGATTGAAAATTTGAAGGATGCAGTTGAACAGCGATGTCCCGTGGGTGACAACATTACAAATGCTACACCAGTCAGTATTTCAATGACAACACGTTGATCTATAGAAACTCATTAATTAAGAAGAGCATCTCGATTTATTAGGGTATTATGAGTACTCTAACTAGAAGAACAATCACTAAATGATTATGTTTTCAGAATGAAGTTTCTTAAAAGTTACCACTGGATTGATTTACCACTAAACCTTGCCGTTCTGGCTGTTTATCTAGGCATAGCAAATCTAGGTCTAGAATTTTCCATGATGGAATCTAGTGCTACCATCTTTTGGCCTGCAGCTGGCTTTGCCCTGGCTGTAACGCTGCTGGCTGGCCCTAAATATATTCCTGGTATTTTTGGTGGCGCATTAGCTGTTGAATTGATGATAGGCAGCGCACCGACATATTCTGTTATGACTGCATTCGGTAACACTTTCGAGACCATTTTAGCCTATTGGTTATTAATGTATTTTCGGCCGATAAACCTCTCACTAGAGCGGCTCTCAGATTTATTTAAGCTTCTAATCTATGGTGCAGTTATAAGTTCGCTGATTAGTGCCGTCATCGGACCTCTATCACTTGTTATATTAGAGCATATTGAACCTAGTCTACTGCCTGGCATTGCGCTACGTTGGTGGATGGGGGATGCCATCGGCATTGCTTTGGTTACGCCACTAATTTTACTTTTCTATCAATCACATCAACGGCTTGAGAATAAACTTTCTTTAGAATTGCTAGCATTATTTTTTCTTACAATTCTAATGGGGCAAATAGTCCTTTTTCATTGGATTATTCCAGCATCTAGTTTAGATCTTAGTGTTGCTTGGATTTTCCCTTTCATTATTTGGTCAGGATTGCGCGCTGGACGCCGTTATACCTCTCTACTGGCATTCATCATTTGTTTACAAGCCCTTTGGGTTGCTAGTCATGGCATTGGACACTACGCCAACGATATGCAGGAAAGTGGATTGCTCAATTCCTGGATATTTGGCATGCTGATTGCGGTTGGTGGCATGGCAATGGCGGTGATTACCGCTGAAAACCTAAAGAGACTAAATGAGGCTAAAACTACTGCAATAAAATTACTTGAGAAAGAAGAACGCCTTTCATTGGCCACCGTTTCGAATGGTGTGGGTATATGGGATTTGTACCCTCAAACCGAGAAGCTAATATGGGATGATTCCATGTTTGCACTTTTTCATATACAAAAAGAAGACTTCTCTGGCGCATACGATGCATGGGTATCCTCGCTACACCCAGATGATCGTGAGCAAGCCGATCGGGAGCTTCAAACGGCATTATCGGGCGGAAAAAGCTTTGACACAGACTTTCGGGTGATTTGGCCAAATGGTGAGATTAGAAATATTAAGGGTGTAGCAAATATCTTTCGTGATGAGACTGGGAAACCAGTCCGTATGCTGGGTATTAATGCTGATATAACTGAGCAGAAGCAAGCTGAATTACGTAATAAATTTCGCTCTCATGTATTAGAACTAATTACGAATGACGAACCACTGCCAGAGATTTTAGAGGCTATTGTGCTTGGCGCTGAACTTGAAGACCCAGCTATGCTGTGCAGTATTTTATTGCTGGATGAGACAGGCAAACATCTATTGACTGGGTCAGCACCAAGCCTTCCAGATTTTTATAACGCAGCGATTAATGGCGTTGAGATTGGAGAGGGAGTTGGCTCCTGCGGAACGGCGGCCTTTATTAATGAACGTGTCATCGTTGAAGATATACAGGCCGATCCTTACTGGGAACGCTATAAGGTGTTGGCAGATAAAGCTGGACTAGGTGCTTGTTGGTCACAACCAATAAGATCAGCACAGGGCAAGGTGCTAGGTACTTTTGCTATCTATCATCATAAGATAACTCAGCCAACAGAAGCCAATATTGCCTTGATTGAGCAAGCAGCAGGATTGGCTAGTATAGCGATTGAGAAAATCCAAACAAAACTGACTTTACAGTTTAGTGAAGAGCGCTTTTCACTTGCCATGCAAGGTGCTAATGATGGACTGTGGGACTGGAATATGAAAACCAATGAAGTCTATTATTCCCCACGCTGGAAAAGCATGTTGGGGTATACAGAAAATGAGGTTAAAGATGATTTCTCGGAATGGGAACGCTTAGTACACCCAGATGATAAAGAAGCAACCTTAATCAAAGTTGGGGAGCTTTTAAATTATAAAACTCAAAATTATGAATCTGAATTTAGAATGCGAGGTAAGAGTGGGAAGTATATCAATATTCTCTCACGCGCCTTTGCTGTTGAAGATGATGCAGGACAAATAATTCGTTTGGTCGGAACTCATGTTGATATCACCGAGCGAAAAAAAGCTGAAGAAAAGCTAAAACTTTCCTCCCGAGTATTTAGTGATACTCAAGAAGGTATATTCATGACCGATGCCAACATAATGATTGTTGATGTCAACCCTGCTTTTTGTAAAATCACTGCTTACAGTCGGGAAGAAGTTCTTGGTCAAAACCCTAGTATCTTAAGCTCAGATAAACAAAGCCCAGAGTTCTATCATAATATGTGGCAGATAATCAATGAAAACGGTCACTGGCAAGGTGAAGTATGGAATCGTAAGAAAAATGGTGAAGTGTATGCTGAATTACTATCGGTCTCCGTCCTAAAAGATGAGCTTGATAATGCAGTCAACTATGTCGGTGTATTCACTGACATCACGAGCAGTAAAAAACAACAAGAACGACTCAGCCTAATGGCACATTATGACGTGCTCACGGGCTTACCTAATCGCGCTTTATTTGTTGACCGATTTACGCAAGCCATTGCCCATAGTAAACGCACTAAACATCAACTGGCTGTTTGCTTCCTTGATTTAGATAATTTCAAACCCGTTAATGATAACCATGGTCATGAGGTGGGAGATAAATTACTCATTGAAGTAGCTAAACGCATTACAGTCAATATAAGAGAAGAAGATACCGTTTCACGCCAAGGCGGTGATGAGTTTGCATTGTTACTGAATGATATTGAGTCTATTGCACAATGTGAACAAACACTACAGCGAATACATCATGCCTTAGCACAACCGTATATCATTGATGACACCGCTCATAAAATAACAGCCTCTAGCGGTGTGACTTTATACCCCGATGATGACGGAGATATTGATACTTTATTGCGCCATGCTGATCAAGCTATGTATCAAGCTAAATTAGCAGGAAAACATCGCTATCATTTGTTTAATCCAGAGCATGACCAACGTACGATTCAAAAGCACCATCAGTTAGAAGAAATTGAACAAGCCTTAGCAAATAACGAATTTCAACTGTTTTACCAGCCCAAGGTCAATATGGTCAGTGGAAAAGTATTTGGTGCTGAAGCACTGATACGCTGGTTTCATCCTGAAAAAGGACTTATTCCTCCGTTAGAGTTCTTGCCTGCTATTGAAGGTACAGAATTAGAAATAAAAGTAGGTGATTGGGTTATTAGCGAGGCCTTACAACAACTTGAAATATGGTGTAAGCAAGACATTGATATTGAGGTGAGTGTGAATATCGCGTCACATCACTTATTATCTAAAACGTTCTCCACTGATCTTGATACTGTTCTTGCAAGACACCCTGCTGTTGATCCAAAACATTTACAGTTAGAAATATTAGAAAGCTCTGCCTTGGGTGATCTGAATGCTATTAGCACCACCATTGAAACATGCCAAGGTGCATTAGGCGTTAAAGTCGCACTCGATGATTTTGGCACCGGCTATTCATCCTTAACGCATTTGAGAAGTCTACCTGTTGATACCATTAAAATAGATCAAAGTTTTGTTCTAGATATGCTCGACGATCCAAGTGACTCTGCCATTATTGACAGTGTAATAGGATTAGCAGAGTCATTTGACCGTCAGGTAATTGCGGAAGGTGTCGAAACAACAAATCATGGCTTAATGCTCCTTATTATGGGCTGTGAAACAGCGCAAGGTTATGGTATTGCTAGGCCGATGCCTGCTGATCACTTCCCACAATGGTTGAGTAGTTACACCCCAAACCAAGAATGGCAGCACTTAGGTAATAAATACCGAACGGCAAAAGAAAATAAAGTAAAACTATTTAAGCTTACAAGCAACCACTGGAAAGATCATTTTATAAACAATATCCAGTCTTCAGCAGAGGAAGTGGAACACTGGCCTATTCTAGACAGTAAGCATTGTCATTGTGGTACGTGGATAAAACAAGCCAAACAAAAGCAGCTATTTGAAGTAGAAGGTTTAAAACAATTAAGTGATGTTCATGACGCACTTCATCTGATTGCTCAGACTCACCACGCCCAATATTGTGATGGTGATGTAGATGGTGCACGAAAAGGGCTAGCAGAGTTTCAGACTGCCTTTGATGATATGAATTATGCTTTGGCATTGTGTGAGTAACCCAGTCTCGTGTTATCTATGTAATTATCAAATATTTTTGCAAGAACATAAGCCACTTATACTCTATATAACTTCGAATAAAGTTAGTAACTGTAGACATAGTACAACTAATAAATTCGCTAACCGACGGTAACAGCAGCAGTTCGTTAAACGACTGACTGCTCCTGGCACGAAACGGACGGTCAGGCGGCATCAGAACTCTAAAGAGGACGCTACCCTTTTAGGAAAATGACACCTTTTCAAACATAAGAATTAAAGCTGTCTCTTATACACATCTCCGAGCCCACGAGACTAGGCATGATCT
>CAJXPP010000147.1 GCA_913058195.1 uncultured Gammaproteobacteria bacterium
GTGTGAACTCAAGTCAAATAAAATACTCTAAACTTCTTTGACTCTTCTAGCTAACTCATAAAGAGAAATACGCCGTGTTTTTATCCTTCTTCCCCAAACCAAAATTATTCTTTATTAGTTTCGCCCTATGGGCTCTTGCCAGTGTTTTGGGCTGGTACTTAGTAGTCCAAAACTTGGGCCATTTAAGTTTAGGCTCTTTGTTTGGCGTTCTTTTTCCTGAGGCGCTTGCCCAAAGCGCTGATGCAACAGCTCAAGCGGCTTTTCAAACAGCACAAAAGTCCGCACTTAATATCTGGCAGTACCAATATATGGCGGTGTGTTATGTCCTATTTATTGGTGCTTGGATAGTTTATGGCGGTCAAAAATGGGCAAAATGGTCAGTAATTGGTTCGGGCTTGATTGTATTTATCACATGGTTTCAAGTGCAAGTGAGTGTGATGATCAACGCTTGGTATGGCAATTTTTATAATTTAATTCAAAAAGCCCTCACCACGCCAAATTCAATTACTGGCGATGAGTATTACTCACAACTGTTCACCTTTGCGACTATAGCCTTGATAGCTATAACCGTTGCCGTATTAAATAACTTCTTTGTTAGCCATTATGTATTTCGCTGGCGTACGGCTATGAATGATTACTACACATCGAAATGGTCACAAGTTCGTCAGATTGAAGGGGCTTCACAGCGTATTCAAGAAGATACAATGCGTTTTGCTACTATCGTTGAAACACTAGGTGTTAATTTCCTAAATGCCATAATGACATTAATAGCCTTCTTACCCATTCTATGGGGATTATCAGGCTATGTTAAAACATTACCAATTATTGGTGAGGTATCTCAAGCCCTCGTTTTTGTCGCAATCATATGGTCAATTATAGGGACAGTATTTCTAGCCGTTGCAGGTATTAAGTTGCCGGGTTTGGAGTTTAAAAATCAGCGTGTCGAAGCAGCTTATCGAAAAGAGCTTGTCTATGGTGAAGATCATGACGATCGCGCCGAACCAATGAAACTTATCGAGCTATTTTCAAATGTGCGACAAAACTATTTCCGTCTTTACTTCCACTATTTATATTTCAATGTAGTACGTTATGGCTACCTACAAGCAGGTGTATTAATTCCACTCATTGCCTTAGGCCCATCTATTATTGCTGGCGCACTCACCTTAGGTGTAATGCAACAAATAAGTAATGCATTTAACCAAGTTGAAGACTCTTTCCAATTATTAGTTAAATCATGGACGACTATTGTTGAGCTTCTGTCTATTTATAAACGTCTAGCAGCATTTGAAGCTGCAATTAATCATCAACCTCTGCCGGATATTGATCAAGAGTTTATCGCTGCAAAGGCTGAAGAAATAACTGTTTAATTTACTACACTAGAGTCAGAAACTATTATGTCTGGCTCTAATGGCACTATCGAGTAAAAAACACACAAAAGAAACAGAGGGATTATTAACACTAATCAGCTAATTAGTGACGCTTGCACTGCGAGTGTTATTGTTTATAAACTCCAGTAAGTTATTTTAGGGCTATAAGGTCAATACAGTTGCCAGTCCTATTTTTTTCATTGCTCAATCTACCGATGATAGAATTCTGCTATGAGTCAATTAAAATATTTAGCTGCATATCCCCAAGCAGTTCAGGAACAGATTAGTGCCGCACTTGCTGATGATACCCTTGGTCAATTTTTGTTAAACAAGTACCCTGTCACTCACGCAATTAAAACCAATAAAGCATTATATTCTTATGTCATTGAGCTAAAGAACGAATATATGCGTCAGTCTAACCCTTTAAGTAAGGTGCTTTACGATGACAAACTCGATGTATTGCATCAGGCTTTGGGGTTGCATACTTTTATCTCTAGAGTGCAAGGCAGTAAATTAAAAGCTAAAAATGAAATGCGGATCGGCTCAGTATTTAAACAGGCACGCACTGAATTCTTAACGATGATCGTCGTGCATGAATTAGCGCATCTAAGAGAAAAAGATCACAATAAGGCATTCTATAAATTATGAACTCATATGGAACCCAATTATCATCAATTGGAATTTGATATGCGCCTTTACCTCACCTACTTAGATCGTGTGGGAAAACTGTATTAACTCTAATACAGTTTTTGCTATGGTTAAGGCAATATAGATAAGCTTAAAAAATAACGGCATAATGCATAGCACAATGTCAGTTAATAATAATTAAAAGTCACACTGACCTAGAATAACAATCATCATCAGGAGAAAAATATGAAGCTGGAATCCTTAGCCTTGCACCATGGCTACACTTCAGAAGAAACAACCAAGGCAGCGGCTGTTCCAATCTATCAAACAACATCCTACACCTTCGATAATACCCAACATGGTGCCGATCTATTTGATCTAAAAGTACCTGGTAATATCTATACTCGCATCATGAACCCGACTACTGACGTTCTCGAAAAACGTGTAGCAGCAATGGAAGGTGGTATTGCTGGTTTAGCATTAGCATCTGGTATGGCTGCAATTACTTACGCGATTCAATGTATTTGCTCTACTGGTGACAATATTATAAGTACCAGCCAACTCTACGGTGGCACATATAATTTATTTGCACACGCCTTTCCCCGTCAAGGGATCGAGACACGCATGTTTTCACATGAAGATTTCGAAGGTTTTGAAAATGCGATTGATGACAAAACCAAAGCGATTTTCTGTGAATCAATTGGCAACCCTGCAGGAAATATAGTCGATATTGAAAAACTGTCTGAAATTGCACATCGGCATGGCATTCCACTAATTGTAGACAATACGGTAGCAACACCTTTCTTATGCCGACCTTTTGAACTTGGTGCTGATATTGTTGTTCATTCACTGACAAAATACATTGGCGGCCATGGCACCTCTATTGGTGGCATGATCGTGGATTCAGGTACATTTGACTGGGCTGCAAACAAAGAACGCTTCCCAGAGCTCAATGAGCCTGATCCAGCCTATCACGGTGTTATTTATACCGAAGCATTAGGTCCTGCCGCCTATATTGGCCGCTGTCGTGTTGCACCATTACGAAATACAGGTGCAGCTATTTCACCAATGAACTCATTTCAAATATTGCAAGGCTTAGAAACACTAGGCCTTCGCATGGAAAGACACTGTGACAATGCTGAACAATTAGCAGAATATTTACAAAATCACCCTAAGGTTGACTGGGTTAACTATGCTGCACTGGCTAATAGCCCATACAATGAAGTGTGCAAAAAGGTCACTCAAGGCAAGGCTTCAGGTATTCTAAGTTTTGGCATTAAAGGTGGCGTTGAATCAGGAACACAATTTATTGATGCCTTAGAAATGATTTTACGACTGGTCAATATTGGCGATGCGAAATCATTAGCCTGTCATCCTGCATCAACAACTCACCGACAACTTAATGAAGAAGAACTAATTAAAGCAGGCGTAAGTTCAGACTTAGTGAGGATTTCTGTTGGCATTGAGAATATTGATGACATCATTGCCGATGTTAGCCAGGCACTGGACAAAGTAAGCACTTAATTTAGCCAGTAATATAATCTAAAAAGCCCTGACTATCAGGGCTTTTTTAGTTATAGAAGCGCTAGTGTGTCGTTGATAATAATTCTATTAATCCCATTTTATCAACCGGCTGAGATAAGAAATAACCTTGGATACACTCACAGCCTATGTTTTGTAAGTACTCAAGCTGCTGTTGGGTTTCTACGCCCTCTGCAATAACGTTAAGTTGATATATTTTGGCAAGATCATGAATAGTCTTAACCACTTTTGCCAATGATTCATCATCAGAAAATAAATCGTTGATAAATGAACGATCTATTTTTAAATTGGTAGCTGGATAGAGTATTAATTGATTAAATGACGTATAACCAGTACCAAAATCATCCAAAGACAATGAAAACCCTTTACTAGCAAACTCATTCAACACCTTTATAACTATTGGATTATCAGGTACCAGAGCTGTTTCAGTCACTTCTATGTCAATAAGTGAACACGGTAAATTATAACTTTCTACAATCGCTTTTACCTTCTGGGGGAAGTTCTCATCTAGCAGTTCTACACCAGAAATATTAATTGATAATTTACCCTCAAAACCAGTCGCTTCACGAATTAAAGTAAAGTCTTTAATCGCATTATTTAACACCCATTCATCCAGAGCTTTAATTAAGCCGATTGATTCAGCAACGGGTATAAATACGTCTGGACCATAACCGGCCAACTCAACAGAATGGCAGCGCAATAAGGCTTCTATTGCAACAATTTCTTTTGTTTCTCCGGAAAATATAGGTTGGTATACCAAGGAAAAATCTTGTTTTTCAACAGCCCTTTTCAAACCCGTTTCTATATTTTGTCTTTCTGATAATTCATTAGCGGTTTCATTATCAAAAAATTGAAAATTATTATTACCTTTTCTTTTCGCTTTATACATTGCAGCATCTGCATAGCGGACTAATTCTATATCTGTCGAAGTGTCACTTGGGCAAACAGATATACCTAAACTAGCGTAAACAGGATAAATATTACCATCGACGTTATAGCCTCCTTGAAATAAATTTAAGATACGTTTTGCTACTATCTCAGCATCTTGAGGACTCTCTAATTCTTTTAATATAACCACAAACTCATCACCTGCTAATCGAGCGATATCATCACTTAAATCGACCGCTAGATCTTCGTCAGTTGTATCAATGCGTACAGATTCACTCAGTCTTTTTCCAAAATGAATTAATAGCTTATCACCCACTTCGTGGCCATAGTTATCATTGACAAATTTAAAATTATCTAAGTCGATATAGAGTAAAGCGGTAAACTGATCTTTATGTCGTTGTTGTAATATTCGAGCGAAGTTTTGTTGAAAACTCCAACGATTCGGTAACCCTGTAAGCGAGTCATAGAATGCAACCCTATGGATTTCATTATCGTGAAGCTTTAAAACTAATTTATAGGCATACTCTTCAGAATATAATGCAACAAGACAAATTGCCGATAACGCGAGCAGTGTTAAAACAAATCGAATTGCAATGACTTGAGAATAATCTGCCTGTAAGAATTGAGAAAGAGGTGTTAAAAGAAATAAGCCACATAAGAGTATAAAACTGCCGGACATTGCAGCTGCAAACCAGAATCGATTAATAAACAAAGTAATAGCGAATAAAGGATATATCCACAATATGCCTGTATTATCAACGCCTCCTGAGTATAGCAATGTAAAGGTTAATACAAATATAATGCCATTAAGAACAAAAACAGAACGTTCAACCTTATTGGATATTTTGAGTATATAGAGATTAACAAGCCCAATACTCGTGGCCCCAAGTAAAATTGCTCCCATAATGAAGCGTTGTTCGATAACAGAAAGAGTACCAAATACTAATAAAAACAGACCGCCACTAAGGCTTAATCCTTTGCAAATAAGAATTCGTCTCTCACGGCGAACGTTAATGAGCTCTTGACTACTTTTCCATTTTTCCAGTAAATTATCCAAAAATGTTTAGTCCTAACTATGGGTTGCCAGAGATACAATTAAGTTATAAGGCTGTTTTAGGCACTTAAATACAGAGTAATTTAGTACTATTACAAACTATTGTTGACGTTCCAACGTAGCACATCCAGCACTCGCATTCTCCCATGCCTCCACATAACACGCCCCAATCTTATCCTCAGCCAAAATATTCCCATGAATAAAACCATGACTTGGTGTTGAAACCCATGTGAATGATTGATTATCTGGATAGATTACGCCAAAGAAGTGTTTAGTGCCATCGCCATAAGTAAAAGTGCCGCGAAAACGGCGATCTTTTTGCTCAGTAATTGTAATAACTGTCTCTTATACACATCTGACGCTGCCGACGATCTACTCTGTGTAG
>CAJXPP010000148.1 GCA_913058195.1 uncultured Gammaproteobacteria bacterium
AGCGTGTTCTAGATTCACAAAAAGCATTATTCTCTCAACAACAAAACCTCGTGAATACACAAGGTAATTATGTAAGAAGCTTAATAGCCTTGTATAAGGCTCTAGGTGGAGGCTGGGAAAATCAGTCTGAATTGGCCACTATTAGTGAAAAAAGCATTGAACAAATGCGTGAGCGCACTAACTGGGGGGATTTTCTATCCCCCGAAAACACTACAGCTCCTAGCAAGTAATCAATAAACACTTATCGGAAACCGTTATGGCAGACAAGCAAGCAGATAATAAAATCACAGCAAAATCATCGGCTAATAAGAAATTGAATCCTGTCCGCTTATGGACCTTCATCATTCTTATTTTAACCTTACTATTATTAACATGGTATGTCATAGCTGACCGTTTAACGCCATTTACTAATCAAGCTCGTGTTCATACCTTAGTGGTTCCCATCTCACCACAAGTCTCGGGAAAAATAGTGTCGGTCTTGGTAAAAAATAACCAACGAGTAGAGGCTGGACAAGCCTTATTTCAAATTGATCCTAGCTCCTATCAGTTATCCGTCGATAAGTCCGAAGCTGACCTACAAACTGCTCGTCAGGCCACAGGTGCATCTACAGCTAATATTGATGTTGCTAAAGCAAAGCTTGTTACAGCCGAAGCAAACCGAGTAAAAGCACAAAAAGATCGCGACCGTTATAGGCGAATTCAAAAAGAAGACGCTGGTGCAATTTCAATAAGACGAATCGAGTCAGCAGAAGCTTCACTAAGATCAGCCCAAGGTAAAGTGGCTGCAGCTAAAGCCAATATCGTAGTAGCACAAGAAAATTTAGGTTTAAGCGGCGAAGATAACTCTCGCATTCTTCAAGCGCAATCAGCATTAGACCAAGCTATGCTGAATCTCGCGAGAACAACTGTACGGGCACCAGAAAATGGGCTGGTTACTGATGTTCGTGTGGATGTGGGTAATTTTGCAGGTGCAGGTGCACCACAGTTAACCTTTATTGCTATTCACAATGTCTGGGTTCAAGCTGACTTTACTGAAAATAACCTAGGACATATTCGCCCAGGAAATGAAGTCCACATCGTATTTGATGTATTGCCCGGTGAAATATTTGTTGGCTCTATTCGCGAAGTGGGTCTTGGTGTTGCTTTAGAATCAACGCCACTAGGTAGTTTGCCGACAATTAATAATAACCGTGACTGGCTGCGAACGGCACAACGTTATCCCGTACTAGTGAACTTTCCCATCCCTATTAGAGATGGAAGAACAGATATAAGAGTAGGTTCTCAAGCCTCTGTTGTTGTGTTTACTAGCGATACTTCAGTTTTCAATGCCTTAGCTAAATTACAAATTTGGTTAAACAGTATATTTACTTACGCCTATTAAACACCATGTCTTATGAGATGACAGTAGGCGAGAACGACGTAGCTAATAGGCGCATTCTGCGTTTAGCGCTTGGCGTAACCTTGGCACTAACATTCTCACAAACAGTTAACTGGCCCCTATCCTATATCACCGGTATTCTGACCCTTATTCTTCTAGGCCTGCCAGCTCCTGCTCCCACCCTCAAGAAAGGTATCGGTTTTGTAATAGTATTAATCCTTCCTTTAGGTGTCGGAACATTAATTTTTATACCGTTATTTGAATATGCTCGCTGGTCTGGAATATTATTATTGATACTTGCCTTATTTGGCTGTTTCTATTTTTCAGCTCGTGGTGGTTCAATGGTATTAGGGCTGTTCCTGACCATAAGCCTAGCCCTAATAGCTGCCATAGGGTCTGTCAGCATCGATGCTCTATTAATTGTAATTTCAAGTATGGCTTTATGTGCCACCACGAGTATGTTTTTTGTCTGGCTTGCACATGCTTTTTTGCCTGAACTACCTCTCGAAATAAAATCAAAGCCTGAAGCACCGCCCCCTTCACTGAGGCATGCTAGACACCATGCACTTCGTTCACTCGTTATTATCCTGCCAGTGACGATTTTAATACTATTTAGCGGCTCTAGTGCTGCTTATCTGCCCTTAATGTTGAAAGTAGTTGCCATGGGGCAACAAGCCAATAGAACAATGAGTCACCAAGTAGGTCTTGAACAAATTGAATCAACACTCTGGGGCGGCTTTGCAGCCATTATTGCTTGGCAAGTAATGAGTATATGGCCATCACTCATTATGTTTGGATTAATAATGGCTTTATCAGGCTTATTCTTTGCTAGCCGTATATTCAAAGGCTATGGCATGCACCCAAAAACAGATATGTGGTCTTATGCCTTTCTCACCATGATAATAATACTGACGCCGGCACTCGCTGACAGCCAAGCATCCAATGGTGCTGATACTGCCTTTTATAGTCGTTTGGCACTCTTCATCGTGATTGGGTTATATGGATGGCTATCAGTAGCTGTATTTGATGAGTTCTTTCCTTTTAAAGAGAAAAGTCTCCCATCATCTTAGTTCAGACCTAAATAAATTCATGCCTATATCACATAGTAATTCTTTAGTAGCTTTCTTTCTAGCTATAGACCAATACTTAATTTCTTATAAAGTAATCAGATAAAATACAGCGGAGTAAGAACCTATTGTATTGATCCTTTATAAACCTTCCCGCCTTAGCATTGATTGATGGACAAGGTATTGGTTTCTAGCTATTTAAAAATGCTTGGCTTTCGTTTCTACTTAATTTTAATAAGCAAACTTGGTAGTAATGGCACTTTCCGAATCAAACCTAATTATAATACTTGCAGGAGTTGTACTATCTATTCTTGTAGGAAGCCCCACAAATATTGGACCTACAGAATAAGTTACATCTTGTAGCTGCCATGATATTCGTATTGAGTTGCCTTGATAGGTTTTCGTTGGGAACGACGTTGAACAAGATGGGCCTCTATGCACGAGACCACAAGATGCAAATACACCTGTTTTTTCTACAAAAACCTTTACATTTTCCAGCACTGAGTCAGACTGATTATCAAATATTAAGGAATTAAAAGTTAATTCGTTTTTAGTTGTTACTGCAGTGCAACCGATTAATGCAATCATTATTATTAAGGCTAGCATCTTGGCTTTTATCATTAACATCTCTCACTCGTTATACTAAATTAAGAATATACTATTCAATCCACGCTGCTACGACTTATTCTTTCCCATGCAAAAAGTATTGTAACGGAATTTTTCACAAGTCTTTTAACGAGGGCTTAACTCTCATTAATCTATTATTTATCTGATTGATATTAACCTTGGACCAAGTGTCAGCCTGAACGAATCATCGTTAAACCCTTTACTCAGTATTCAAGCCACGCTAAAAAAAAGGGGGGATTTCTTCAACCCATTGCTAACTGAATATTCTAGTGCCTCCATGTTATTTGTCATTCCAAAATATTCTTACTTTTGTTTCTCTAAAATACGACGTTCGCTAGATTTACACTAGCCATGCAGTTGTTAGACCAGCAATACCTACAAATAATAATGGCAATAAAACCCTGATTGCCATATTCCCCCCCCCAATCAATACTGCAAGAAAAGCTTTGATCAAGGTATTAGATGAAGAGGCAATAATGATTCCTACTGCGGCTACATCTAGAGATAATTCAGTAACACTCATTCTAGATAAGACTAAATTGATCGAATCAACATCAGCAACACCAGATACAGCAGCAAGCAGATAAATACCCGTTTCACCAAAATAGTATATTGCCACTTTTCCCAAAAGAATGGCGAGCACCAATAACGCGCCAAAAAAAAGAGCTGACTTTAACTCCAGAGGATTGCTCAAATGTGTCAACTTGCAAGGTTGATAATCACCACTTTGATGCCACATGATTGCAGCAATGGAGAAGGTCAGCGAGGTCATTACAATCATAGGCATAATCAATTCATTAAACAGTAACGGGTTGATCAGGCTTGCTACTAACACGACGCGTGGAAACATGATTCCACATGCCACCAAGATCCCTGCGGCTAGAAGCTTTTTCATATCAGCTTGTTGTTTGGATAGTTTCGAAAAATGTAGCGTCAATACTGTAGATGACACCATTCCAGCAGCTAATGCAGTTAACAGCACCCCTTTCTCGGCTCCTGCAATCTTCATTATGAAATAGCCAATGAATGAAATACTCGCAATGAGAACAACCATCCACCAAATCTCATATGGATTAAATGCCTGCCAAGGCCCATAACCTTGATTAGGAAGGATTGGCAAGAGCACAACAGAAATAAGTAAAAGCTGCAAAGCTGCATGCAATTCGCGTCGCTCTAAATTTCTTAACCAGCCATGGAGGACATCTTTAAACCTAAGCAAAAGTGTAGTAATTACTGCCGCAGATGCCGCAAGATTGATATGGTCCAGCGTTGCTAATGTCCCCAGCACAAATGTTAGGAGTATCGTAATGAGGCTGGTAATACTTACGTCACCGCTAATACGCTGTTGCATTGCATAGGAGACCGTCACTGCAGCGGTGAATCCTAAAAAAATAAAACCAAAGACGATCACACCAAGATACTGAGACAGTAAACCAGCACAGCCACCCAAAAGTCCGGTTAGACCGTATGTACGCAAGCCTGCAACTCGTCGACCTTCCTTTTCTTCTCGTGATCGCCAGCCACGCTCAACACCAATCAATAAACCTATTGCCAGTGCTGTACCAAGCAAAGCAATATTCTCAGCATCAACAAAATTGCTCAATACTACGCTCCATCATTCAAACTCCTAGCCTAAACAGAGGAAATACATCCATCTTATTATAAATAATACCTGCCCATAGGTTGAGCCGTCGACTATATCGCTATACGCCCCCAATCACAACAGAACAACCTCCATGAATAAACACTACAAAGTCGTACATCGCTAATGTGCCAGTTGTGATTATTAATATCGCTGAAAATAGAATGGAGTGACTATAGTGGGTTGTGGCTTCCAGCCCTAAGCATTAACAAATACGTGATGCCAGCACTTTATTCTACTGTTTTTTTATTGTCCACTGTTTCGGAGCATATTTTAGAGTGTGGCTATTATCATGAAGTTTAAATGGTATTTTAACCAAACTGAAACCATGGCTACTTTTACTTGACCACCCACAGGCAGTTTAGAAATAAAGTCTAAGAACCATTTCAGCTATACAAGCAGGACGTTTACACCCTTCAATTTCTATTGTCACTTCTCGTATGATTTCCAGAGATTTTTTCATGGGTGTTAGTTTAATCACCTGCGTCCGCGCTCTAATGCGTTTGCCAGATTTAACAGGGAAAGGAAATACAACCTTATTAATACCGCAATTTACCACCATACGAGCTTCTGGATAAACTGTTTTAGCAGGATCGACGCTATCAGTCAGTATCGGAATTAAAGCGAGTGTCAAAAAGCCTTGGGATACTGTCGTTTTAAACCGTGACTGTTGCTGTGCACGCTCTGGATCAGTATGGATCCATTGTGAATCACCAGTCACTTTTGCAAAGTTATCAATACAATCTTGATCTATTAAAAACCAACCTCCTACAAATGTTTCTTCATTCAATTGTGCATTTAGTCGGCTAAAGACAAGCTCTAACTCACTTGATTCTCCCAGAAAGCGTTGCTGCTCATGAGTGAAGTCAAAATAATGATTTATATATGAAAATGAATCCGTAAGCCTTTTATTAATCGAGATGGGGAAGTAACGAAGTGTTGATTCCACTCTATCTCTAAGGCCTTGATGATACTTACTATTATTTGACCGATCACTTTTTTGTAGTGGTTGCGCTAATTTTAATCCCATCATAAACTCCCTTTCAAAAAAATCAGTAATAAGTATTACCAACCGTTCCTAATGAAATAAATAGCAATAATCA
>CAJXPP010000149.1 GCA_913058195.1 uncultured Gammaproteobacteria bacterium
CTACACAGAGTAGATCGTCGGCAGCGTCAGATGTGTATAAGAGACAGGTTATCAGCGTTGCTGAAGGTTTATCTTACTTGGCGATCTTATGCGTTACACTTGACTTAATAAGTAGAGATTTTGTTTTTTATCTTGGTATGTTCCATGGGCTTTTGTTCATGATTTATCTTGCTCTATCGTTAACTCTAGCTGAGAAGAAAGGTTGGTCAATTCTAATTTGGCTAACATTGTTTTTTGCTGCTGTCGTTCCATTCGCTTTCCTAGTCGTTGAATTTTTATTACGAAAGGAATCAGCTAAGGAAGAACTAGCAATAGCTTAATATGGTAAGTTTAAACAATAGTATTAAATGCAGATAACAATGCGATACAAGAGGGATGCCAAAGCTCCGTGCGCGCCACGTTAACCTCTGAAAAAAACAAAAGGTCCAGTGGTAGCTTTTAAATCATTGGCACTGAAGCGGTTAACAAGCAAACAAGGGCAAAGTACCAAACAGTTTGAAAGGAATCTAATCAATGGTGTCGTTCTCGATTGACTCCACCATTGATTCAACCTCAAACTAGGCCCTGCTGTTACCCTTTCTTAATCGTCCAACAATAATGAATCTTAGGGTTCCGCTTGAAATCCTCCGGCAAGGTCGCATGGCTAATATTCTTAATCTCAAACTTAGATAACGCTTTATCTTCCATCTTAAAATCACGACGATTAGTTGAGAAAATCAAGGTTCCATTTTTTGTTAACAGATTAGCCGTCATGCTAATTAACGACACATGATCACGTTGAATATCAAACACCCCTTCCATACGGGTTGAGTTTGAAAACGTCGGTGGATCAAGAAAGATCAAACCATATCGTTCTGGTTCTTGCTGTGCCGACTGCAGCCATTCTAAACAATTAGCGCGTACATAACGATGTTTATCAGCACTAAAACCATTCAGCGCCATATTTTCTCGTGCCCAGTCTAAATAGGTATTAGACATATCAACTGTGGTGGTTGATTCTGCATTACCTGCTGCAGCATAAACTGTAGCTGAACCCGTATAAGCAAATAGATTAAGAAATGCTTGGTCAGCCGCTTGTTGTGCAATCATTTGACGGGTGGTTCTATGATCTAAGAATAAACCCGTATCTAAATAATCCGTTAGATTAATCCAAAAATCCAAGCCTGACTCATTGACTTTCAATCGCTGTTTTTGTGATGCTTGAGCTTCATATTGCTGTGTGCCACGTTGTTTCTGACGAAGTTTCAAGGCAATATTGGCAGCAGGTATTTCTAATACTTGTGGAATTATTGCCATAACATCATTTAGACGCTGCACGGCTTTTTCTGGATCAATCGTTTTTGGTGGTGCATATTCTTGAACATGAACATGGTTTCCATAGAGATCAATCGCCACGGCATAATCAGGCAAGTCGGCATCATAAAGACGGTAACATTCTGTTTTGTTTTTTCTGGCCCACTTTCCTAAATGCTTAAGGTTTTTCTTAAGTCTATTGGCAAACATTTCAGCATTTTCTGATAATTCAATTTCTTGTTGAATAACTGGCGCGGTCTCTTCAACTTCAAGCTCAGCCTCTTCAACAAATTGCTCTGTTTTCTGTGCATGGAGAGATACGGGCCGTGGTGCTCGGAAACAAAGCACCTGACAAGGAATGGGCCCATTATCAAATGGTGTACTATCAAACAAAGTTAAACCGGTGTACTTAGCCAAACTTTCATTATCTGTGATCATGGTGGTACGCCATGCTGGATACGATTCAGTGGCTATATTACCCAAGCTTTCATACAAGTAATGCAACTCTGAGACATCACCCATTCGTTCACCGTACGGTGGATTACACACAATCAAACCACTGGTCGGTAATGATTTTGCTTGTGATGGCCAATCTAATAATTCGCGGTGTTCAACACTTATACGATCCGCTAAACCTATCTCAGCAATATTAGCCCGTGCTGCTGCCACTGCTTTAGCATCGGCATCACCACCTGTCATATGAGGTAATCTTGCTAAACCACTATGTCGACGTCGTTCTGCTTCAGCTTTTAAGGCCTTCCAAGCATCTTTATCGTGTTGCTTCCAATATAAGAAACCAAAATATTCACGATGGCTACCTGGTGCGATATCGGCGGCCATCATGGCTGCTTCGATCAGGATCGTGCCTGAACCACACATAGGGTCAATTAATCCCCAACCTTGTTTGGCTAATCTTGGCCATTCAGCTGTCAGCAAAATTGCTGATGCTAAATGCTCTTTTAGTGGTGCTTGTGTTGTTACAACTCGATAACCACGCTTATGTAAGCTTTCACCAGAAAGATCGATACTGACAATCGCTTGATTGTTTTTTAGGTATACATTAATTCGTAAATCTGGCTGATGTAAATCAACCGAAGGACGTTCACCGGTTTGCTCACGAAAGCGATCAACGATGCCATCTTTTACACGCTGAGCGCCGTATTGAGTATGATGAATTTTAGAACGGAAACTATTAAAATCGACTGCGATAGTGGTTCCTTCCGCATCAATGTGATCTTCCCATGGTAATTCAACAATACCTTGATATAACTCGTCGGTTGTTTTAGCTGAGAAATGTGCAATTGGCATTAATACACGAATGGCAACTCGTGACCATAAACACACCCGGTACGCGTCTTCCAGAGTACCAATAAAACGAACATTACCTTGTTCCTGTTTGGTCTCTTTAATGCCCATTTCGGCAAGTTCTTTTGCCAACATAGGCAACATGCCACGGGCGGCGGTAACGGAAAATTTCTGTTTTGTCATGAGGGTATTGGACTATCCTGATATAATTTCAGACTATTTTAATACAGGTAGCACACTCCATGGCAGTTAATGATAAACAAAAGCGATTCTTAAAAGGTTTAGCTCACCCTTTAAAACCCGTTGTTATGATTGGTAACAAAGGCCTAACAGACAATGTCTTGGCTGAGATCGACAATGCACTTGAGCAGCACGAATTGATTAAAGTGCGTGTATCTGGCTTAGAGAAAGCTGATCGTACCGCAATGGTAGAAGAAATCGCGCTTAAATCGAGTGCAAATTTAGTTACTCTTATTGGCCATATTGCTGTTTTATATCGCGCTGCTAAAGAACCAACTATTCAATTACCGAAAAAATAATTTCAAGGACGTAAGTCATGATTGAAAAGCCTGCTATTACAGATGCCAAAATTGATAAAGTCATTGCTGAACGTTGGAGCGGTCGTGCATACGATCCATCGACTCCAGTGAGCAATGACAATATTACTTCTATCTGTGAAGCTGCTCGCTGGGCGCCGTCTTGTTATGGCGATCAACCATGGCGATTTATTGTTTGGAATAAGTTTGAAGATGAGACTAACTGGCAACAAGCAATTGATTGCTTATCACCTGGTAACCAAGACTGGGCTAAGAATGCACCAATATTGATTCTAGCTGCGTCAGTGAACAGCTTCACTCACGATAGTAGTGAAAATCGCTGGGGAGCATATGACACTGGTGCTGCGAGTATTAGCTTATGCTTGCAAGCGACTTCACTAGGACTGATGACTCATCAAATGGGCGGCTTTGACAGTGGT
This sequence comes from uncultured Gammaproteobacteria bacterium, assembly GCA_913058195.1. Classification (GTDB taxonomy): domain Bacteria; phylum Pseudomonadota; class Gammaproteobacteria; order Nitrosococcales; family Methylophagaceae. Next base: position 3,575 of record CAJXPP010000149.1, read on the forward strand.
AAAATCAAACTAGTTGCTAAAGCGCCTGACGATACTAGCTGTTGGGCTATGATTGCAGTCGGACATCCTGCTGCTTTAGATAGCCTGAGTGAAGAACAACTAGAACGGGAACTAAAGGCACGTGAACGGCGTCCTCTTTCTGAACAGTTTTTCAGTAATCAATGGGATAGCCCAGTTAATTCAGGAGAATAAATATGAACGTTACTTTGATAATTAGCGCTGTATTACTTAGCACTCCAGCTATGGCCGCAGAAAAAATCTATTTAGATCGTTTGAAAGATACCCTTATCTGTCATCATTGTAATTTAAGTGATGCACAATTACAGGGACAAGATTTCAGCGGTGCGGATATGAGCGAAGCCCTTCTAACAGGCATTAATCTAAGTGATACTAAATTAGTTGGTGCTTGGTTTACTCGCTCTCGTGTTCAAAATGCTAATTTCGAAAATGCAGATCTATCTACCTCTTTAATGGATTATGCCAACTTTACTGGTGTTAATTTTAAAGGTGCAAAACTGGATGGTGCAAAACTAAATTTTGCCAATTTAACTAATGCCACTCTTAAAGGTGCCAGTATTAAAGACACCAGTCTTCGTGGTGTTTTATTCTGTAATACCACCATGCCAGATGGCGAAATCAATAATAGTGGCTGTGAAAAATAATGACCGAAGATAATAAATCAACACAACGCATTATTGTTGCTTCAACAAAAAGTGTCGGCATTTCACTTATCCTGACATTTTTGTTTGGTCCTCTAGGTATGCTTTACAGCACGATCTGGGGTGCAATAATTATGATAATTGTTAGCATTATTATCGGAACAGTAACATTTGGTACCGGGGTTTTCCTCATTTGGCCAATATGCATGATATGGGGCGCTTTTGCCGCCGCATCTTATAATAAAAAACTGTTCAATGAGATTGGCCAATAAACAGCACCTCTTTTGATTCTATACACTATATAACGCGTTATAAAAACAACATACTATTTTGAAACAAACACTACTTAAGCTCGAAAATTCAGTTAAAAATGCTATGTTGGCCGACCAATTCCCTTTGCGTCGTCGCCTGCAAAACTTACGCAGAAATACCGATATCAAACCTGAACAAATCAGCGCTCTGGAAAAACAGATCGCTAAGTCAGTTCAATTACGTTCATTACGCCAGCAACAGCTGCCTAAACCGACTTTTGAGAATGACTTACCGGTTATTGATCGTCGCAAAGAGATTGCTAAAGCAATATCAGATAATCAAGTCATCATTCTCAGTGGTGAAACAGGGTCTGGTAAAACAACACAGTTACCAAAAATATGTTTAGAGTTAGGTCGTGGTGTTGCAGGATTGATTGGCCATACCCAACCCCGTCGTATTGCAGCCCGTACTGTGGCGACACGGATTGCCGAAGAATTAAAATCTGAACTCGGTGATATTGTAGGTTATAAAGTTCGTTTTCATGATCAAGTAAAAGCCGATCGTAGTTACATCAAGCTAATGACTGATGGTATTTTATTAGCTGAAACTCAAAATGATAAATTTCTAAATCAGTATGACACTATTATTATTGATGAAGCCCATGAACGCAGTCTTAACATCGACTTTTTACTTGGTTATCTCAAACAATTACTTCCAAAACGTCCTGATTTAAAAGTCATTATCACCTCAGCAACCATTGATACAACCCGTTTTTCACAACATTTTAATAATGCGCCCGTTATTGAAGTAACAGGCCGAACTTATCCTGTCGAAGTGCGTTACCGCCCTCCTGCTGGAGACGATGACGAGCAACGTGATTACGATATGATCCGTGGCATTGTTGAAGCTGTTGATGAATTATGTAAAGAAGGTCAAGGTGATGTATTAGTCTTTTTATCAGGTGAACGTGATATTAAAGATGTGTCGGAAGCTTTACGTAAACATCATCCAGCCAATACGGAAATTTTACCTCTGCTTGCTCGACAATCTGCAGCAGAACAAAACCGTGTTTTTAAAATAGGCTCTCAGCGAAGACGCATTATTCTTACTACCAATGTTGCTGAAACATCATTAACTGTACCCGGTATTCGTTATGTCGTTGATCCCGGTTTTGCACGAATCAGTCGTTATAGCGTGCGCAATAAAGTGCAACGCTTACCAATAGAAAAAATATCACAATCCAGTGCCAATCAACGTTCTGGACGTTGTGGTCGTGTGGCTGCCTGTCTCTTATACACATCTGACGCTGCCGACGATCTACTCTGTGTAGAT
>CAJXPP010000150.1 GCA_913058195.1 uncultured Gammaproteobacteria bacterium
CGAGATCATGCCTAGTCTCGTGGGCTCGGAGATGTGTATAAGAGACAGGTGCAGAGAATCTATTTGCAAGAAACGGTGGCTCATAGAGTGTGAAATCATAGCCTTGGTTAAGAAATGTAGGGCTTAGAATTTGATCGATTGGCGTACTTGGGAATTCAAAATGCTCAGAGGAGTTCACGAAGTGGACTGATCCGTTTGGCTCTATGGAGGAGGGATTTTTACTACAACTCTGCGAAGCGAAGAATAAACCAACAAGAGGATTGTTAGACCAATCTAATACAGGCGTCCGAAGCCCATGGTGTTGGGCTAGGAAAACCTATTCAAGGTCGTTCGTTGGAGGATTACTGAGGAATGGTATTGCTCGTTTTTTGAAATATTTTATCCCTTTAGAAAGTCCAGTTGTAATTCGAGGCAGTTGTTCCTTGATAAGCTCAAAACTGGTGTTAGCAATATCACTATCCGTTGATGCAAGCTCACGAAATGGTTTGGGAATTAACGCGTAAGAACTATCAGGAATACCTCGGCAACGTCTCTTTCCTAGGTGAAAATGAGGGTGTTGCATATACTCTGTGACGGATTTAATTGGTGGCAGCAAAATAATGTCCTCTAATTTGAGAAGGAAAAGGGGAGCAATTTATTCTTTTCCATCAGTTCAAAGCTTCAGGGGACACTTCCCTTTTAATTAACGAGCCGATAAACACCATAAGTGCTTATCGATGTTATTGCTGGTGATAATGCATAAGCCAAGATCGATGCACTATATCCACAAATTCATTAACAAGCTTTAAGCTTGATGATATTCGTGGGGTTTTTACAATTAAGTAAAACGTATATTGAAAGTGTAATCCCATACTGTTTATGCAACAGTATGGGGCTTACTTATTTCAATGAAATCGTTTCAGTACGGCCTTTAGTTTTAATTACTAATTTACCTTCTTTTGCTAACCAGCCAAGAGCGCGTTGAACATTTTTTGCATCTAAGCCAGTCTCTTTAGCTATTCTAGTCGCGCTACTCACACCGTTTGCTTCAAGATAAGTCCAAACTGTACCTGCTGCTGTACCAATAGTTGTCATTTTAATTCTCCAAATATGATGCTTTAAACCTTACTAACTAAATAACGAAGTGAACACTACGTAAAAAGTCCATATACTCTATAGCTTGAATTTTACACTAGTATGGTAGTGTTTTAGCAGAGAAGAACTTCCCGAATTTACCTTTCTAGCTAAAAAAAATAGATCCTATATAGATAAATATTAATCTAAGGCCAATTTAATCTGGTTTATTGCTTGGATAATAATAGTTCTAGGAGCTGCAATATTTAGCCGCATAAATCCGCTGCCTGCCTCACCAAAACTAATACCTGTATTTAGGCCTAAACCTACTTGCTCAATAAAAAAGTGTTTCAGGTTTTCATCGGTCATATTTAATTGTCGACAATCAAGCCATAACAAATAAGTACCTTCTGTATCAATTACTTTTATCTCTGGTAAAGATTGCTCAAAAAATTTCGTCACTTCTGTTTTGGTCTGTTCTAGGTAAGCCATTAGAAGATCTAGCCATTGCTCACCACCTTTATATGCAGCTTCAAAAGCAGTAATACTGAATGGGTTACAGGCACTTATATGCCATTGTTCAAACACCTGATTAATCGCTTTACGGTGCTTGTTTTCTTTAACAACTAAACATGATAAACCTAAGCCTGCGATATTAAAGGTTTTACTCGGTGACACAGCCGTAATAATCGTCACATCATCCGTCAATGTGGCCAAAGGTATATGTTGATATTCAGGAAAGATTAAATCAGCGTGAATTTCATCTGAAATAATAGTGAGCTGGTAGCGTCTAGCTATATCTAAGACCTGCTCAAGCTCTTCTTGCTGCCATACCCGCCCTACTGGATTATGCGGTGAACATAATAGTAATAATTTTGCCCCTTCAGCTGCACATTGCTCTAGATGCTCAAAATCAATTTGGTAACGATTATCTTTAAGTTGTAGAGGGTTTAAAACCAGTTCTCGTTTTGTCTCAGTCACTGCTGTAAAAAAGGGCGGGTATACTGGCGGCTGAACAATGACCTTATCGCCTATCTCCGTCAATGCCATAATGGCCGCATGCATTGAAGGCACAACACCTGGACACATAACTATTTCATTACGATCAATGGTCCAATTATGACGCTGCTGAAACCAAGCCTGCATAGCAATAAACATTGATCTCGGATGTAAGGTATAACCTAATACAGGATGTTTAGCTCTTTCAATTAAAGCTGTAGTAACTGATTCTGGTGTAGCAAAATCCATATCAGCAACCCACAGCGGTGTTACATCTTCTCGACCAAACACTGCTTTGCGTGCATCATATTTAACGCTTGCACTAGCAGATCTATCTATTATTTGATCGAAATCAATCATTACTTTTTACGCCAAATAGTCGTATCTGACAAAGTATGTTGATGTTTACGGCTAGTTTCTCTAATCACAAATGGTACTTGCTGCTCAGACACTAAATCAAAATGTTCACCTAACATTTCTTTTAATCCGTCAAGTGTCGAAACATTTTCACCATCTTTCTTAAACCCACCTACCCAGTTTTGTTTATTAGTATGTTCTTCTAACCAAGTGTACGGTGATGTAATCATCAATAACCCGCCCTGATTTATACGCTCATGGATTGTTTTTAAGAATAAAGCAGGTTCATAGAGACGATCAATCAGATTAGCAGCTAATACCAAGTCATACCCTGTAAAAATAGGCTTTAAGTTACAGGCATCACCTTGTAAAAACTCAACTTTATCACTGATATTATCCAGATCCATCTCTGATAGTCGTCGCTCATGGTAATGACGTAAATCACCTTCATCTGCAATGCTGTAACGAATGACACCCTGCTCTGCTAATTGAACTCCTAGGTTAATTAGGCGTGCTGAGAAATCAATACCTGTCACATGTTCAAAGTGTTTAGCTAACTCAAAACTTGCTCGACCCACTGCACAACCTAAATCCAATGCTTTGATTGCAGGCTTGTCACCTAAAGCATCAATAGCAAGCTTAGCTAAGGTTTGAGGAAAGTTATCGACACCAAAATAGCTATCGCCATAATGGAATTCTGCATATTCCGATAACATCTTATCGTCTTCGTAATTTGACACTATTGTTTCCTTAAGAGGTTCAGCGATAATATATCTAAAGCCAACATGCTGAAAAAAGTGTTGGCGAAATGCATAGCGTGCAGATCGTCGAGTTTCATTACCACAAGAAATCCATGATCCACCTTTAAACACGTTGTGGCGGCCATCATAGGTTGGCATGGTGAAATCGTCATAATTGGGATGAACTTTAAAACCATCAAGTGGATAAATAGCCGTTTCAGTCCACTGCCAAGCATTGCCGACTACATCATAAAATTCACCTTGGGCAAACTGATTGATCGGACACGATGACCCATAATGATCTAAATGAAGGTTCGCTGCTGCTTGTTGTTCGGTTAATTCACTAATGCCAGCGACATCATATAGTCGATACCACTCATCTTCAGAAGGCAAGCGTATATCAGTGCCGGTTTGTTCCGCTTTCCAGTTACAGAATGCTTTTGCTTCATGATAATTGACATCTACAGGCCAATCCCAAGGCATATCAATAATTTCAGTCATTAAACGACATTGCCAGCCATCAGCTGTTTGAATCCAAAAAGTGGGATGTTGTGCTTTAGTAAAGTTTAGCCATTGCAATCCCTCTTCCTGCCAATAGCTATCATTACCATAAGCTCCAGCTTCCACAAAGGCTAAAAACTCATGGTTACTGACGAGGTATTTACTTGCTTGAAATGCTTTTATATCAGCTTGATGTTGACCGTATTCATTATCCCAACCATAACTAGTATCATCATAAGGTTTACCGAGTTCTACCCTCCCTGCAGCAACAGAGATTAGTTCATTTTCTGGCGGTAATGCCGAGATCTCACAAGCCTGCCAAGCTGAATGTTGCTTTACCCACTCTAGTCTTTGCTGGCGTATTAATACTGATGATGTTTCTATATGAATTTGCTCATGTTCAATCCCCATCATAATGGTCCACCAAGGATTATCCCAATCAATAGGTAGACTCAGAGGCGCAGCATCAATCAGTTCATTAATAAGACTTCGAACTTGTTTGCGGTAGTCTCGTACTGCATCAACTGTCGGCCAATCATAGTGTGCATCATTGAGATCATCCCAACTCATTTCATCAACACCAATGGCAAACATCGACTCAAACTCTGGATTCAAATGCTCCTTTACTAAACCAGATAAGATGAGTTTATTAATGAAAAAAGTGGCTGTATGGCCATAATAAAAAATCAGCGGATGCCGTAGGGGAATAGCACGTTGATAATAAGCTTTATCGTTAGCAAGAACTTCAAATAGAGACTCATAGCGATCAGACGTAGCATTGAAATAGGCTTTTATTTCTGCACGTTTAGCTTCGATATCGCTGCCTGTTAGCAACGGAGTTCTCAAGTACTGAGCGGATGACATGTTAACGTCCTTTAGTTTTCGGAGTAATTTTGACTAATAATAGTGTGCAAAGTTACAGTGAATATTTAGTTTATTTGTTTTTCCAACCAAGCAGTTTTAGCTGATAACTCAACCGAACAACTCCATTTGTAAGCAAGGTTTATAGTCTCTGCTACTGCGTAAACACCATGACCTCTAACGACCACAACCTTATGATCTTTTAAGCCAGTACTGACAGCAGCAGGTGCATCTTGCACATAACGATCATATGGCACTGAGATGACAGGCACCACAGGAAAATAATATTGACCTTCAAAATCAATCGGAATGAAGTTTTGCCCTAAAAAGGTCATCGCAACAGTATGCGGCCCATGACTGTGAAACATTGCTTGAGCATTTGGGTTTTTCTGGTAGACCTGAATATGCAAAGGTGCATCAAGTGAAGCGCCTTCTTCAGCTACTCCGTCAATATGACAACAAATTAAATCATCTGCTTGTAGAGTATCAGCACAACAGCCTGTCGGAGTAAGCCATACTTCATCATGCCAACGAAATGAAGCATTACCACTGTGGGAGTCATTGCAACCGTATTGGCGTAACCATTTATAGTGTTCGACTAATTGTTGTTTTAATTCATCTCGACTATTCAATGGATTGACTCTCTATTAGCTTCTCAACATGGCGTAACCACTGTCCCGCTTGGTTTCGTTCATTTTTATATTTGGCTGCTCGACTAAAATATGTTTTTGCTTGTGCTAATTTATCTTGATGAAAGGCTGTCATGCCAAGTATTAATTGAACTGCTCCGGATTTATCACCCGTTATTTTTTTCTCAGCTTGTGACAATGACGCTTCAGACTGTTGCCACTTTTCCATACCAAATAACACTCGGCCTTGCTTTAAATCAGATTCACCGCTTTTATCTAATGCCGTTAATTGTTTGAGAACCTCTACTGCTTTTTGATTCTCTTTTGCTGCCAACCAACTATCTACCAATTTATTCAAATTATCATAGTTTGCGTCAACGACACCTTCATTAATCCCAGATTCTAACAGCTTGGCAGACTTAAAAGGTATCCGTAAATACCGATACATATCAGCCAAATTAATGAGTGTTTTACCATCACCCAAGTCGAGTCTTTGCGCCAACATCTTAACGGCTAATGCAGTAAAGTCTTTGTTTTGCTGTAAATAAAGAGCTGATAATTGTGCCCAATAATTTTTCTTATAAGGGTATTTAGCAATCAAGGTTTCGGTTACTTTAATTGCTGATTTATAT
>CAJXPP010000151.1 GCA_913058195.1 uncultured Gammaproteobacteria bacterium
TAATTAATTGCAGCTTTAACACTTATGCTGAGGGAATAATTTGGAATGGGAAGGCCAGAAACAAGAAAGCCCGCTTTCGCGGGGCTTTGGGTGCTTCTTAATAATTGAAATTTGTATGGTGGTGGCTATACCTAGATTCGAACTAGGGACCCCATCATTATGAGTGATGTGCTCTAACCAACTGAGCTACATAGCCATACCAAGCCGGTCATTTTACGATTCTATTAATGAAATATCAAGTTATTTATCAAATTAAAGCCAATCACTCAATTTAATGCCAAAACCGATGCTATTTGAGTGGGAGTTGTAATCAATCATGCTTTCACCATAACCATTAAACCACTGAACGTAACCATTGATATTATGACTTATAGGGAAAGTCCAACCTAACTCGAATGCACCATGATTGTCGCTAAAGTCTAAATTATTTCGTGTCATTAGGCTAAACGAGTGTTTACCTTTTTTATACACACCGCTCAATTCAAAGTTACCTAAATACTCATCAATATCCGGATTATCATCATTATCACTATCCTCAGATAGTCTTATCCATGGCTTAAAAGAAAAATAAGCATTACCTTTCTCAACAATAAAATCAGCAAAGATTCTATTCCAGCTCCGCGATAGCGAACCTGCTTGTCCATTTGATTGATGGACAATACCTGTCCTTATAATTGAGTTTCGAAAGCCCCATAATTCACTGTTATTTTTGAATGATAACCAAAGTTCTGGTTCATGATTAGTTTCACGAAATGGCGAAGAGCTTTCTTTATTAAATTGCTGCCAAAAAAAACGTCCCGTATAAGCGGCATATAGATCGCCATTACCAGCAAAGATATCTCGAACTAATGGTACTTTGACACTTATCTGAAATTTAGTCTCCCAAGGCTGCAAATGTACATCACGATTAGGAAAAGCAGTATTAAAAGGTCGTTCATTTGGCGAGGCTAAATTATTACTAAGAATAATATAGTTTGGCTTATGTGGGATTAATGAAAATGTAGATTTTTCACCTATTCTTTCCATTTTTAGGCGATTATCAATTGCTGATTCTATTTCATTATCTTCAGTCGGTATAAAAGCGATAGACTCTGATAAGTTTTGCTCATTGCCTGATAGTTCATTATTAGCAGTAATGCCATTGCATAGTGCTTTTAACTCACCAATAGTGACTGAGTCATTTGAAATGAGCATCTGTTGTTGAAGGCACTCAGTGAAACCATCGGCAGCAAAGGTTTGTAAAGGTAGCTGAGCTATCACGAGTAAAAATATGCTTGAAACGAGTTTCACATTAACTGCCTTTTTACTTTACTAAACATTAACTAGAATGATAACTCATGCTAGTCAGATAGACATTACACATTAAAACGAAAATGCATTACATCGCCATCTTTAATAATATATTCTTTACCTTCAAGACGCCACTTACCTGCGTCTTTGGCTCCTGCTTCACCCTTATATTCAACGAAGTCTTCATAGCTAATCACTTCGGCACGAATAAAGCCTTTTTCAAAATCAGTGTGAATAACGCCAGCACCTTGAGGGGCTGTTGCACCTACTGATACAGTCCATGCTCTCACTTCTTTTACACCAGCAGTGAAGTAGGTTTGCAAACCTAACAAGTTATAACCACTCCGAATCACGCGGTTTAAACCCGGCTCTTCTTGGCCTAATTCTTCTAGAAACTCTGCTTTTTCTTCTGGATCTAACTCTGCAATTTCTGACTCAATAGCAGCACAAATACTGACAATCGAAGCGCCTTCTTTTGCTGCTAATTCTGCCACAACATCTAATAGTGGGTTATTTTCAAAACCATCTTCAGCTACATTAGCAATATACATTGTCGGCTTGATAGTTAATAAGTGTAGCTCAGTCAATAGTGCTAGCTGATCCTCATCTAAGTTCATGCCACGGACAGGTTTCCCTTCGTTTAGCACTTCACTCATTTGCTTGAGTAGCTCTAAACGTGCCTTAGCTACTTTATCGCCACCTTTGGCATCACGTGTTGTTTTGGTGATCGCTTTATCAACGCTTTCTAGATCAGATAATGCTAACTCTGTGTTGATCACTTCAATATCATCCAAAGGTGATATTTTATTGGCAACATGGATAACATTTTCATCTTCAAAGCAACGTACAACGTGTGCAATAGCATCCGTTTCACGGATATTTGCTAAAAACTTATTACCTAAACCCTCACCTTTAGATGCTCCAGCAACAAGGCCTGCAATATCTACAAATTCCATTGTCGTTGGTAAAACACGTTCAGGAGTAACAATTTCAGCTAAGGCATCCATACGATGATCAGGAACTGGTACGATGCCAACATTTGGCTCAATAGTACAGAATGGGTAGTTCTGAGCTTCAATTCCAGCTTCAGTTAATGCATTAAATAACGTTGATTTACCTACATTGGGCAAGCCAACGATGCCACATTTAAATCCCATGATACTTTTCCTATTGTGAATGCAGCCAGTTCATGGCTTTATCTAAATTGCCTGATAATACATCAGGTAAGACCCTTAATGAATCGTCTATTGCATGTCGAACTAATTGCCTGTCCGCTTGTGATGGTTTACTAAGAACGAAGTCAGAGACTTGGCGACTATCACCGGGATGATTAATACCAAGGCGACAGCGTAAAAAATCTTTGCCACCAGAATGGGTAATAATGTCGCGTAAGCCATTATGACCACCATGACCACCACCGCGCTTTAAGCGTGCCGTGCCAGCAGGTAGATCAAGTTCATCATGAATAACGAGAATATTTGATAAGGGAATTTTATAAAAATTTGCTAATGCTGCTACTGATTGACCACTGCGGTTCATAAACACCAGTGGTTTTAGCATGAATAGCTTATGTTCTGATAAATGGCTCTGGGCCAGCTGACCATGAAATTTATTTTCAACAGAGAATGTTGCATTTAAATCATGGGCCAGCTGATCCAGCCACCAATACCCGACATTATGCCGGGTGTGTTCATATTGAGGGCCTGGATTACCCAATCCTGCGATTAACCAGTTAGCCATAGTGCCTAGCCCTCAATATTGACTGAATTACTCTTCAGTCGCTACTACTTCTTCTTCAGCTGCTTCAGCATCATCATCTTCTTCAGCTACACCACGTGGAGTGTGGATACTTACAACTGCTTGATCGTAAGTTGAACGAGTGCCTTCTTCTAACTCTTCATCTTGCACATGAGTTAGCGCTGTCAATGTAACGCCTTCTGGCAGTACAAGTTCAGTCAAGTGGATACTTGCATCAAGTTCGAGTGTAGATGTATCAACTGCGATGAATTCAGGTAAGTCTTTTGGTAAACAAGAGATTTCAACATCTGTCATTAAGTGAGATACTTTACCACCATCTTTAACGCCTGGCGCTACATCATCACCAATGAAATGAAGTCGTACAGTCATTGTCATTGCATGTTTAGCATCTACACGTAAGAAATCAGCATGCATTATTTTTACATCGCTTGCTGGGTGACGCTGTAGATCTTTTAATACTACTTGCTGTTCTTTACCATCAACAACAACCGTTAAGATATGAGCATAGAATGCTTCTTCTTGTAGGTGACGTAGGAATTTGTTGTGATCCAATGTCAATGACACAGGAGCATCACTACCACCATACATAATTGCTGGAACTTTACCTGCGTGACGTAGGCGGCGGCTCGCACCCTTCCCTTCGTCTGTGCGTAGTTCAGCTTGAACTTCAAATAAATCTTTCATTTTCTTCTCCAAAAATCATGAGTAAAACCGTAGTTTTACCCATTAAAAATGCCGCCAAAGTGGCGGCGCATTGTTTACTCTTGCGACCAGAGTAAACATAAGCAAGCTCAATATAAGCCTCGCTTTAAAGATGAATACGCTCTAATTAATTAAAGCGATATTAATCCATATATAAGGAGCTAACTGACTCCTCATTACTAATTCTGAACATGGCCTCTGCTAACATTTCAGCAATACTTAAAGGCCTAATCTTTTTACAAGCAACTGCATTTGGTTGTAATGGAATTGTATCTGTTACGACTAATTCATCTAATACTGAATTCTCAATATTATCCACAGCAGGGCCAGATAAAACTGGATGCGTGCAATAAGCAACAACTCGTATTGCGCCATGCTCTTTCAATGCTGCTGCAGCGGCACATAATGTACCAGCAGTATCAACCATGTCATCAATCAGCACACAATTACGGCCATCAACATCACCAATAATATTCATTACTTTAGCAACATTAGCTTTAGGGCGACGTTTATCAATAATAGCCAAGTCAACATCAAGATGTTTAGCGAGTGCTCGAGCACGAACAACACCACCAATATCAGGTGAAACTACAACAAGATCTTTATATTTATGCTTCCATACATCGCCCAATAAAACAGGTGAGGCATAGACATTATCTACTGGGCAATCAAAGAACCCTTGAATTTGATCCGCATGAAGATCAACAGTCAAAATTCTATCAGCACCTACACCGGTCAACATATTTGCAACTACTTTTGCAGTGATAGCTACACGTGCTGAACGTGGTCGACGATCCTGACGTGAGTAACCAAAATAAGGTACAACTAGTGTGATACGTTTTGCAGAGGCACGACGAATAGCATCCGTCATCACCATTAATTCCATCAGATTGTCATTGGCAGGCATAGAAGTAGGTTGAACAATAAATACGTCTTTACCACGCACATTGTCCAAAATCTCAACCATGATCTCGCCATCGCTGAATTTTTCTACGGTTGCTTTGCCGAGAGGCACATTTAGGAAGTTCGCAATCTTCTTAGATAAAGTGCGATTGGAATTGCCTGAGAAAACCATCATTCGGCTATCAGCAGTACGTTCTTGTAACTCGAGAAGTCTATTTTTCACGGTGAAAGCTGAAGGCTCTATTGCAAAACAAAAAAGTGGCTGGGGTACCAGGATTCGAACCTGGGAATGCAAGGATCAAAACCTTGTGCCTTACCGCTTGGCGATACCCCAACAGAAAAACTTATTTTAACATTTCACAGTATGTCTTGGCTTCTTTATTTTCAAAGAAATCAATTGCGATATAGTGGCGACTGATTACACCCTTTAGCAATAAATGCTTGCCATTTACTTGGCAATTTGTTCATTACTTTTTGTGCCTCATGCTCACTATTAAAGCTAGCAAATACACACGCCCCTGTTCCGGTCATAACTGGTTCGGCGTAATACTCTAGCCAATCCATCACATCAGAAACAGGCGGGTAATCTTTCCTTACTACCTCTTCGCAGACATTCCTGCCTTCCCCCGAAAGGAAGCCCGCAATTGTCATAGAATCACAATCGCGTGTCAAGACTGGTGACGAAAAAACTTTAGCCGTAGAAACGTGGCAATCAGGGACAACAACGAGATACCACGGCTCGCGGGGTGATATCACTGTTAATTTTTCACCCACACCTTCAGCCCATGCAGCATACCCATGGATAAAAACAGGCACATCTGCGCCAAGCATCAAGCCTAGTTCGGCTAAGATCTGTTTCGATAAGCCGCAATCCCATATTGAGTTTAGAGCGACTAAAGTCGTTGCTGCGTTGGAACTACCACCACCTAAGCCGCCGCCCATCGGCAAATGTTTCTCTAAAGAAATTATAACGCCACACTTTGCGTTTGCATGTTTTTGCAATAATTTAGCCGCACGTACTATTAAATTATCTGCATCATCGACCCCAGCAATAGGCGTTGCCAAAATT
>CAJXPP010000152.1 GCA_913058195.1 uncultured Gammaproteobacteria bacterium
CACAGCTTCCACAGCTTCCACAGCTTCCACAGCTTCCACAGCTTCCACAGCTTCCACAGCTTCCGCAGCTTCTTGCAGATGATGTGGTTTCTTATCGCCCTGACGAGCGTAATAGGCGAGGCCTTTTAAGACAATGTCAGGATAATGGGCAATAAAGCTTGGAAGTAGTAGTTTTAGTTGTTCCGCATCACCACCTGTAATAATAAAACGGATACGATTGCTAAATTGTTCTTTAAGATCATCGATAAGGCGTTCTAGTGTAGCGGTGACTGTATAAAGCGTACCTGCTTGAATAGCACTTTGGGTATTGACGGCCAGAGTTTTGAAATCGCTGTCTTCTGCGGTGTCGTTCAAATTATTTGTATTGTTCGTTAAGGCATCACGCATTAACGATAAGCCTGGAATGATCATGCCACCTTGGTGCGCGCCATACTTAGTTACTATATCGACGGTTATTGCTGTACCACAATCAATGACACAAGTGGCTTGGCGTGCATGTTGGCGTGCCGCAATCAATGCTAGCCAGCGATCAATGCCTAATAATTCAGGTTGAGAATAGGAGTTGGTTACACCAAAACGTTTTTTTTCACTGGAAACAAATACAGGTGTAATGTCCCATTGCTTTTCTACCCATTCAGTAAGTTGCTTAGCAATTTTATCACCCGCTACATTTGATACATGAACAGAACTAATATTTTCTAATGTTTTCAAGTTAGCGTTGAGTGAGGCTTTGACACCTGTTTTGCTACGGTTGAAGGTTTGGCTTTCAATCGGACCTGGTTTTAATACGGCCCACTTAATACGTGTATTGCCGATATCAACTAATAATTTCATGATGAAAACCTAATGCTGGTGTGGCTGTTGGATAGTGTGAGAAGTGCGTCGTTAAATTGATATTGCAGTTCGCCTTGATCATTAATACCACGAGCAATAACATCACGCTGTTCTTTGTCTGAGATTAAAGTGATAGCTTGGCTTTTTAAGGCATCATAATCTGAAAATTGAGCAAGAAAGTCATGCAATCCGTGCTGTTGAAACTGTTCTAAAGTGTTGATCATATTTTGAATTATTTTTCCTGCCAGCTTATTACGACAGGGTACGATTGTACAAAGCTGTTGTAGGCTGGTGGTTGGTTGTTGAATTTTATTTATCGTGGCAGTTGGAAGCTTAAAATTAAGGCCAATGCCAACAACAGTATTTAGTTGTTTACCGAACCGTGATTCTACTAGAATTCCTGCAAGTTTTTGTCTTTTATATAAGATATCATTAGGCCATTTAAGCTGTAAGTTATTGATTCCTTCAGACTTGAGAGTATTTATCAGGCTGACTCCAATAGCAATGCTTAAGCCATTTTGAGCTGTTTCTGCGGGAAATGACCATGACAGTGATAGATAGAGGTTACCTGATGCCGGGGATTGCCATTGATCGCCTCGTCTTCCTCGTCCTGCCGTTTGCGATTCACTAATGCATACAACGGGAGCTTGACCACCTTCTGAAATATGAGTCCATAATTCATCATTGGTCGATGATACAGATGAATGAATAGCAATATTGCTTAGTTTTTCATTGGTATGATCATCAAGGAAGCGACGGATTTTTTTAGCTGATAGAGCTGGAAATTTTTGTGATGGCAAAATGAACTATTTATATGAGGAGTAAGGGAATTTAATATTATGAAATTAAGTTCTTATGCTGTCAAATCAATTGCGAAAGCTGTTTTCGATGATTCAGCTGAAAATGATGTGGTGTTATTTGTTTGTTGTTTAGATTCAGCCTTTTGTTGCTGAATAATTTCAGCACGTGCTTCGATAGCCATTTTAGCTGCTCTAGCTGCTACAGACCGATCTTGAGACGAAGGTTGTGCAGGAGCTAATGCAGCGGCTTGGATTTGACTAGTTTTTCGTAATGTTGCTTCAGGATCACCAGAAACTGCAGAGACATCAATGCTGACTTCGCCACCGACAGCATATTGAACACCATCTGGCCCACGTTGAAAGCTAAAACTTGCTCCACTACGAACTAAGCCACCACCTGCAGCAATATGAGCTGCTTCATGAGCCCTTACTTCTTGGTCTCGTGCTTTTAAAGTTCTGATTTCTTGACGTTGTTGTGTTGAAACTTCTGAGTCGTGATTATTAGTACTATCAGTAGAGTCCTTAACGCGACTTAAGCTCATGGTATTACTTAATGGAGATGCCGATGTAGCGCTAACATTAATATCCACTTTATACTTTTATATCTAAAATACTGCCTAACATTGAGTCAGATGCTTCAATGACTTTGGCGGAAGCTTTGACTTGTTGTTCATCACGTAGCAAATTGACGAGTGGTTCAGTAATATCACCATTTGAGCCCGGCGAGCTGGCATTAGCAATTTTTGCGCTATTGTTATTTATGCTTTGTAAACCAGATTGAACACCAGCAATGGCGGACTGAATTGCAGGTAGTGTACTCATGATGTACCTCCAGACAAGGTTAACTCAAGTATGACTGTTATTTTCTCTTTTCAGCTTATTAGCATTAAGTCGAATAAAAACAATGGATGAACTAAATGTCATAATACTGAATAATACCTCTAAACTTGCATATAAATCAAACCCTTGAGCACTATAGACTTCTCCAATGCCATGGGAGAAATAGAAAAACATCAAAAAGCCTGTCCACGCATGAGTGTATGGTTTACCGTGTAATAAGCCTCGCAGAGGAAATAGCAGTGGCACTAAGCCGATAATAAGCAATGCGGCAGTAGGATAATTCTCGCCGTGTTCAACAAGGGTGATCCAGCAAATAAGCGATAGCATTAATGCAAAATAGCTAAGCAAGGCTAGATTTTTGAAAAATTGAATCATGGGTTTAATACCTTGGCTGTGATTGCGATACGCTTGCCTAAGGCCTTACATAATTGTGCCTCTTGTTCACTAATATTACGATCATTATTGTGACCGGCTAGATGACTTGCACCGTAGGGTGTCCCGCCATCTGTTGTTGTCATTAGTAAGCTTTCGCTATAGGGCAGTCCTAATATCATCATGCCGTGATGCATAAGAGGAAGCATCATTGATAATAAGGTTGATTCCTGGCCACCATGCAAGCTACCAGTTGAGGTGAATACACCTGCAGGTTTACCGATTAAAGAGCCTGACAACCAAATATCACTACTGCTATCGATAAAATATTTTAGAGGAGCGGCCATATTACCAAAGCGTGTAGGACTACCTAATACCAGACCATCACAATGTTTTAGATCATCGTGGCTAGCGTAAAGGTGCCCGTTTTCAGGAATGGTATCTTTAGTTGCTTCGCAGACAGCTGAAACCTCTGGAACGGTTCTAAGTTTAGCTGAACAGCCATCAACTGTTTCAATGCCACGGGCAATGTGTTCAGCCATGCTTAGTACATGGCCAGATTGACTATAATAAAGTACAAGTATTTCTATCATTATAAAATTTCAAGTGCAGATTCAGGGGGGCGACCAAGTTTTGCTTTGCCATTATGGATAACGATAGGTCTTTCTATTAATTTGGGGTTATCGCACATTGCTTGGATAAGTTGTTGGTCAGAGAATGACTCATCTTTTAGATTCAATTCTTTATATATTGCTTCACCCTTGCGTAATAACGCTCGAGGGCTGATCCCCAATTGTTGGATAATAGTCGTTAGAGTTTCAATATCTGGCGGTGTTTTTAAATATTCAATTATATTGGCTTTAAACCCTTTTTGTTCGAGTAAAGCCAAAGTCTGCCGTGATTTACTACAACGAGGATTGTGATAAATACTAATATCACTCATTTTGAGGACTCCAATAAAATTTCTAAACTTGATAAATGTATTTCTGTTGGTTTAATAGTGGCCCATTGTTTACATCCAGGACACTGCCAGTATAATTTTTTTCCTGAAAACCCACAGTTTTTGCAAGTGTAACGGTGGCCACGGATGTTTAATTTTTCACTAATCCCTTTTATCAGAGGTACTAAGGTTTGGTTTGATTGATCACCAAGGCTAATAAGGGCGTCAAGTCCTTCGACTGAAGGATAAGTTTGTAATTCAGAATGTAAATAGTGGTGCGCAGCCCGGCTTCCATGCTGCTGTTGGATAATTGATGTGAGGATCAACCTTGCCTTTGTCATATTAGGGTGACGATTAAGTAATGCCCTAAGATAACTTTCAAATGTGGCCAGCTTATTTGTGGCCTGATAACAGATGAACATGAGAGGTAGCGCTTCAGGTAAATAATGATGATCTTGCTGTTCAATTTTTTCTAAACACTTGAATGCTTTACGAAACTGCGAATTACTAATGTAGATATTTGCTTCTAGTAAGGCAGTTCGAACACAGTTGTGATCGTGGTTTTTCGCCTGTTTGATAAATGATTCAACAACCGTTGAGGATGGATCTTTATTTTGTTGTGCAAGTTCGCAATAGAACTGTGCGATTAGTGGACCCATTTCATTTCGCTGTTGATCGTATAGTTTTTTAGCCATATCAATGGCTTTTGACCATTCTTTTTCTTGTTGATAAATCCGCAATAATTGTTCTATCGCTTGGGGTGGCGGATCGTTTTTCTCTACAAGTTCAAGAAATAACTGTTCGGCGCGATCAAGTACGCCGGCATGCATGTAATCTAAACCCAGTTCGATTAATATTTGGTCGCGTTGCGCAGTACTTAATGTTGGCCGAGCAATCAGGTTTTGGTGAATGCGAATAGCGCGTTCAGACTCCCCTTTTCGGCGGAATAAATTGGCGAGGGCTATATGTGTCTCTACTGTCTCGCTGTTCACATCTAGTAGACGTATAAATACATCAATGGCTTTGTCAGGCTGCTCATCAAGTAAATAATTTAGGCCTATAAAATAATCAGCGTTAACAGGGCTGACTTCTGATACATAACGCTTTTTATAATGTGAGCATGCAGCCATCCAGCCAGATAAGGCTGCAAGGGGTAAAAGCAAAAAAAGCCATTCCATGATTATAATAATTTAGGATTAATGTGAATCATTTAAGGGTAATATTCGCAAGCTTTCTATTTCTTGTTCAACGACCTGTAATTTTTTATTAAGTAGGCGATTTTCATAACGTAAACCTAAGGACGATGCAGAGATTATTACAGCGCTCAATATTATGCCTACAACTATCGATAAAACAATTATTACAGAGATGGGAGCGGATATCGTCCCTAGGTAATAGTTGATGCTGACAGCTGCAGTATTAATTGCTGAAAATGCGGAACCAGCAGCAAATACAATGATAAAAATGATAATAGTAATAATTCGACGCATAATATTGTCCTCCAAATATAACCTTGATCATACCTTAAAAATGATCATTGCCCAGAGTCGATTGAAATGATGTAAAATTGTCGCGAATTAATTTTAGCGATGTTCAATATGAACATGAAGACTATTGAACGACGTAAGTTACTGGAGAATGGATAATGACGTTTGTTGTTACTGAAAATTGTATTAAATGTAAATATACTGATTGTGTTGATGTATGTCCTGTTGACTGCTTTCATGAAGGACCTAATTTTTTAGTTATTGATCCTGAAGAATGTATTGATTGCACATTATGTGAACCTGAATGTCCTGCAGAAGCTATTTTTTCTGAGGATGACCTTCCTGAAGAGCAAAATGAATTTATTCAGATCAATGAAGAATTATCTAAAGTGTGGCCTGTTCTTGCTGAGAAAAAAGACCAATTAGAGGATGCGGAAGATTGGGAT
>CAJXPP010000153.1 GCA_913058195.1 uncultured Gammaproteobacteria bacterium
AGATCATGCCTAGTCTCGTGGGCTCGGAGATGTGTATAAGAGACAGATTTATAACTTGTTCAGTATGAACACTCATTCTTAACCTTTATATAAAGTGTGTAATTATTAAATCGTCACATAGAAAAGTGATCATTCCTTGACAGACATAGCAATAAAATTATTGCTTTACCATCAACTCTCTATTCAAAAAATATTTTACAGTTCATACCTCTAAAATTCATTGACCCAGCTCAATAAACTTATCTATACCGCACCTAAAAGTAAGAACTTACTTTTTTGACCATGTTGCGAGTACATCAACCCATGCAGAGCTATTATTCAAACAGGGAATCAAGTTCAACTCATCGCCACCAGCTTCAATGAAAACCTCTTGACCTCGAATGGCAATTTCTTCTAATGTTTCCAAACAATCCGTGACAAAGGCGGGACAAATCACCAGCACCTTTTTAGCACCTGCTTGTGCCAGTTCTTTTAACCGATCTTCTGTATTTGGCCCCAACCACTTGGCCCGGCCTAAGCGTGATTGAAAGGCAACAGAGTATTTACTTGAATCTAAGCCTGCTTTCTCAACAAAACGGGCTGTTGTTGTCATCACTTGATGGCGATAGCATGTTTTATGTGCATTATGGGCTTGCTTACAACAATCAGCGCTTTTAAGGCAATGTTGGCCCGTCGTATCAAGCTTTGTAATATGTGACTCAGGCAAGCCATGATAACTAAATATAAGGTGATCATAGTCTTGATCTAAAAAAGGCTTGGCAGTGTTGACTAGGGCATCGATATAATCTGAATCATCATAAAACGGTTCAAGCACATTTAATTTAACCGTTAAATTATGCTTATCAATCACTCGTTCAGCTTCTTCAATAGACGTCCTTACCGTGCTGTCAGCATAATGTGGATATAAAGGAATATATAAAATTTCTTCAATATTTTGTTGGCTGAGTAACAGTAACTGGCTTTCGATACTTGGCTGGCCATAACGCATCGCCATTTGAACTGGTATATCTAATTTGGCTTGTAGTGCCAGTTTTAACTGTTCCGACAATACAATTAATGGCGAGCCTTGTTCCATCCATACACTTTGATAAGCCTGCGCGGAGGCTTTGGGACGACTAGGTAAAACAAACAAGCTTACAATCATTCGGCGAAATAACCACGGCAGTTGAATAACATACCTATCCATCAAGAACTGATTTAAATAGCGCCTAACAGAAGATACATCAGCATTATCTGGTGATCCTAAGTTCGCAAGTAGAACTGCTTTTTTAGTCATTTCATTTCATTTATTGTTGGTTAATAGATTAGTAATAGCATTTTCTAATTCAGGGAAACAAAAATTAAAACCACTTTCTACTAAACGCTGTGGAACTGCTTTTTGCCCTGTTAATAGTAAACGTGACATTTCACCTAATAGTAGCTCTAATACCCATGCTGGGGCTGGCAATATCGCAGGTCGCTTGAGCAGTTTAGAAAATAAGGTCGTGAACTCACTATTAGTGACAGGCTTTGGTGAGCAGGCATTAAAAAGACCTTTAAACTGCTCATTTTCTATCAAAAAGTTCAATGCATTGATCATATCAGTAATATGAATCCACGGCATATATTGCTTACCCGTTCCTAAGCGGCCACCTAAACCTAGTTTAAATGGCATTAACATTTTATTTAATACTCCACCTGATGCTGCCAGAACCAAACCTGTTCTAATAATACAGACTCGAATGCCAACCTGACCTGCACGCAAAGCCTGTTTTTCCCATGCATCACAAAGCTGGTGTGTATATTCATCATGATAGCCGGCCTGTTCTGTCAACTTCTTATTGCCACCATCACCATACCAACCTACTGCGGAACCACTGATTAAACATTCTGGTTTTTGTTTTCGATGCACCAGCCAGTCGACCAGTTTTTTTGTAAATCCAATACGACTAGATTCTATCATCGCTTTGCGTTTTTTTGTCCAACGCCCACTTGCTATAGGTTCGCCAGCGAGATTAATCACTGCATCAATAACAGTATCAACATTAATTTCTGTTAAAGAAGCAATCGCAATAACACCTTCTCCACATTTTTGCTTGACCGTAGAAGGATTGCGACTCAACACAATCAACTGATGCCCTTCAGCAACTAATTGCTTACACAATGCAGCACCAATTAACCCTGTACCTCCGGTTATCAAATAACGTTTCATATATGTGGCCTATCGTAAAGTATGACTACAACCAAATACTATACAAAAAATTAAACTTGTACAACTTTTTTATACTTGCTAGTCTACAACAAAGGCTTAGGAACAATTATATGAAGATAAAAGTAGGTATTAGTAGCTGTTTAATGGGAAATGAAGTCCGTTTTGATGGCGGTCATAAACATTCTCGTCTGTGCAGTGGAGATTTGTCTCGCTATTTTGATTTTATAACAGAGTGCCCAGAAGTCGGCATTGGAATGGGCATTCCGAGAAAGCCGATTCGTCTCACTGGCGATGTTCACTCCCCCCAAGTCGTTGCAGTTCATGACAGTAGCATCAACTATACCGATAAAATGGTTGCGTTTAGTCAGCAAAAGGCCAAAGAATACTCTGACCTATGTGGGTATATCTTTATGAAAAATTCGCCTAGCTGTGGGCTATTTAGGGTCAAGGTATACCAAAATAATGGTTTCCCAGCTGCAGAACCTGGTCGAGGTATTTATGCCAAGGCGATCACCGAAGCACATCCACTACTTCCCGTTGAAGAGTCTGGTCGATTGGCAGATGCTAATTTACGTGAAAATTTTATTGCTCGTGTATTTGCTTACCATAACTGGCAACAATTAAAACAGGCAGGATTAAGCCATCATTCGATTCTCGATTTCCACTCACGTTATAAATACAGTTTGATGGCTAATGCACCAGCCAGCTATGGTGAGCTAGGTCGACTTTTAGCAGATGCTGGTAAGCATGATATCGCAGAGTTGGCTGATAGCTACTTTCCAATGTTAATGACGGCGCTAAATAAATTAGCAACTCGCAAAACGCATACCAATGTACTTATGCATTTACAGGGCTATTTGAAAAAAGTACTTTCATCTGACGAGAAGCAAGAATTAGCTAGCATCATCGATCAATACCGAATAGCACAGATTCCTTTGATCGTACCTATAACCATATTAAAACATCACTTTAATAACCACCCCGATCCCTACATTGCCAAACAATCTTATTTGCAACCTTACCCCGATGATTTGAGTTTAAGAAATGCAATCTAAAGACTACGTTAATATTAGCAAAGCAGCCCTACAAACAGGCGTCGCAGCAGTTACATTAAGAGCATGGGAGCGTCGTTATGGGTTAGTAAAGCCTGAAAGAACTCCTAAGGGTCATCGTTTATACAGCCAACAAAATATTGAACAAATCCATCAAATTGTTAGTTGGTTAGACCGAGGAGTTAGCGTTAGCAAAGTTGCAGTATTATTATCAGAACCAAAGCTACTGCCTTCAAAAGGTATAGTAAATGATCAAGCATGGCAGCAAGTCCAATCAGAGTTGTCCAACGCACTGATAACTCTCAAACAAACTAGCGTGGATCAATTGCTTGATAAATGGAATAAGACAATGCCATTTATCAATTTATGTGAGCATGTTTATTTACCATCTCACCATTATTTAACCCACCGTTGGCACAATGAACCCTTAGGGTATGAATTAGAGAAGAGTATTTGGCTGCAAGCATGGCAACGGCAACTCACCTTAATGACATTACGTGCTGAAAAACAAAAGCCACTAGCCAGCATTTGGTTTATTAATATAGATACAGCTGAAACGACATTAGAGTATTTTTTGTTTTATAGTCTTTTATTACAAACTGGAATACGCATTCATGCTATAAATAAAGTTGACGATTTGGATTCATTAAGTCGTCTGAGTGAGGCGAAATCATACCCATTAGTTATATTTGGCAATAGCAGGCTCTGTTCTAGTGATATAGATAAATTAGCCACAGTGAAGGCCATATGGGGAAAAAATGTATTTTCGGTCGGTTATATGGCAAGCATTCACACACAAGAACTCTGTAATATAGCAATGAAACATTCAGGAGGCTGTATCACTGAATGCTGGCGTTCTTCTGAGACTCAATCATGGTTAGAACAGATTATTTCTGAGCAATGAATCATCAACTAGTCTGGTTTCGCAATGATCTGAGAATACTTGATAATCCAGCACTTTTTCATGCAAGCAACTCAGCTAAGCCAGTTATTGCTATTTACATTGCTACCCCAGAGCAATGGTTAAGTCATGATGATGCCCCTGCAAAGATAGACTTCTGGCGTCGTAATTTAGCTGTCTTGAAAGAATCACTTGCTGAGCTTAATATCTCCTTACATTTTTTTGAAGTGGACGGCTATCACCATATCCCTAATCTTATAGTTTCTATTTGCCAACAATGGCAAATAAGTGAGCTTCACTTCAATCAAGAGTACCCTATTAATGAACAGCATCGCGATCAGGCTGTAAGCACGGCCTGTCATCAAATAAGCATTCCTTGCTTGGATCATCATGATCAACTGTTATTAGCCCCTAAAAGTGTGCGAACAAAAGCAGGCGAACCATTTAAGGTCTTTACCCCTTTTGCCAAACAAGCCAAACTGCAGCTACCACATTCATTTGACTTGCTCCCCCCTCCTGTTAAACAACAGAACATGCAAGTTACGCAGTTAGCTGATGAAAAAGAACTTCATCAACTCTCATGGCCTAACATTGATCAATCAATTCAAATCTTATGGCCTGCTGGCGAAGAAGTGGCTACTGACAATCTAATTCAATTTTGCCAAAGTAATGCCATTCATAATTATAAAACTAGTCGAGACATTCCTTTCATTCGGGGTACAAGTTTCATATCACCTTATCTAGCTAGTGGTGTAATTTCCATTAAACAATGCTGGCTAGCAACAAAGCAATATTGCGAAAGCTCCGATGGCGTCGTTATTTGGCAAAATGAATTGCTGTGGCGCGAGTTTTATAAACACGTTTTAATTGACAACCCACATATATCAAAGCACAAACCTTGGAAAGGTCACACCAAAGCAATTCCATGGCGAAATGATGAAACTGAATTAAACGCATGGCAACAAGGGCGGACAGGCTATCCAATCATTGATGCCGCCATGAAGCAGTTACTCACATGCGGATGGATGCATAATAGGCTACGAATGATAACAGCCATGTTTTTAAGCAAGCACTTATTGATAGATTGGCGACTAGGTGAACGCTGGTTTATGCAGCATCTTATTGATGGGGACTTAGCGGCAAATAATGGTGGGTGGCAATGGTGCGCCTCCACAGGAGTTGATGCTGTGCCATATTTCCGGTTATTCAATCCAATAACACAATCACAACGATTCGATCCGCAAGGCAAGTTTATTCGTCACTTTCTACCCGAATTAAACTCTCTGACAAACAAAGAGATCCACTTTCCAAAAGATCATAGGCCTGCTTCCTATCCTCCAGCTATAATTGACCTAGCTTATGGACGAGAACGAGCACTTACTGCATTTAAAAATCTAGCTAGCCCCCACTAATTACACCACTCTATTGTAGGCAGACCCATCTTTTAAATTTAAACTTTTCAATCAAACTATTTGGAGTATGATCGCTCCATCTTTGGCAAATAAAAATAATTTCCTGTCTCTTATACACATCTCCGAGCCCACGAGACTAGGCATGATCTCG
>CAJXPP010000154.1 GCA_913058195.1 uncultured Gammaproteobacteria bacterium
TTGCAAGACAATCCTTTGTTACGCGAGCCCTTAAAGCCTGAGCATATTAAAAATCGCCTATTAGGCCATTGGGGAGCAAGCCCAGGCTTAAGCTTCAGCTATATCCACATGAACCGCTTGATCAAAAAATATGATCTTGAGGCGATATTTCTTGCTGGTCCTGGTCATGGTGCCCCTGGTGTTTTAGCACCGGTATATTTGGAAGGGACTTACTCAGAAGTTTATCCAAAGAAAAGTGAAGATACTGACGGGCTGCAAAAGTTCTTTCAAGAGTTTTCATTTCCAGGCGGTATAGGCAGTCACTGTACACCGGAAACACCAGGCTCAATTCATGAAGGCGGGGAGCTGGGCTATAGTGTATCCCATGCTTTTGGTGCCGCATTTGATAACCCTGACTTGATCGTTACTGTAGTGGTAGGGGATGGCGAATCTGAAACAGGTCCTCTGGCCACATCATGGCATTCAAATAAATTCTTAAACCCTGTTCGTGATGGTGCGGTATTACCCATTTTACACTTGAATGGCTACAAGATTAATAATCCAACAATTCTGTCTCGCATCTCTCATGAAGAGCTAGAGAACTTATTTAAAGGTTATGGCTGGAAGCCTTATTTTGTTGAAGGTTCTGATCCTATTGAAATGCATCAAAAGATGGCTATAACCATGGAACAATGCATTTTAGACATTAAGACTATTCAAGAGCAGGCACGATCGTCAGATAGCTTTGAACGACCACGTTGGCCGATGATTATTTTACGTAGCCCAAAAGGTTGGACAGGCCCAGATTATGTTGATGGGCATAAAGTAGAAGGGTTTTGGCGGGCACATCAAGTGCCTATTGCTGGTGTCAAAGAAAACCCTGAGCACCTTCAACAGTTGGAAGCGTGGTTAAGAAGTTACCGCCCTGATGAGTTATTTGATGTCGATGGTGCTTTATTGCCAGAATTAAAGGCTCTGGCACCAAAAGGTAACCAAAGAATGAGTGCCAACTTAAAAACTAATGGTGGCTTATTAAGACACGATCTTAAGCTTCCAGATTTTAAGGACTATGCTGTTGAAGTGGCACAGCCTGGTGACTCTCAAGTTGAAAATACGCGTCCTCTAGGGAAGTTTCTACGTGATGTAATGCAAGGTAATGATTCTAATTTCCGTGTATTTGGACCTGATGAAAACTCATCCAATAAACTCGACGATATTTATGAAGTGAGTAAAAAGTTATGGCTTGCTGATTATCTTCCTGAAGATGAAGATGGTGGCGAGTTATCACGAGAAGGACGTGTTTTAGAGATGTTGTCAGAGCACACACTCGAAGGCTGGTTAGAAGGTTATTTACTAACAGGCCGACATGGTTTCTTTTCAACCTATGAAGCATTTGTTCATGTGATTGATTCTATGTTCAACCAGCATGCTAAATGGCTAGATATCAGTCGTGATATATCATGGCGCGCCCCCATTTCTTCTTTAAATTTATTGATTACATCGACAGTTTGGCGACAAGACCATAATGGCTTTACACACCAAGATCCAGGTTTCTTAGATATTGTTGTCAATAAGAGTCCAAGTGTATGTCGCATCTATTTGCCACCCGATGTAAACACACTGTTATCAGTTACTAATCACTGCTTACAGTCGAAAGACTATATTAATGTGATTGTGGCAGATAAGCAGAAGCATCATCAATATCTGGATATGGATGCAGCAATCAAACATTGTACAAAGGGCTTAGGTATTTGGGACTGGGCTTGTTCCGACCAAAACTCTGAACCTGATGTGGTTATGGTTGGGTGTGGCGATGTACCAACTCAAGAGAGTTTGGCGGCTATATGTTTATTGAATGAACACTTTCCGGACTTAAAAATTCGCTTTATCAATGTTGTCGATCTATTTAAATTAATGCCAAGCACAGAGCATCCTCATGGCTTAACGGATTACGATTTCGATAGTTTATTTACGAAAAACAAACCTATTATTTTCAATTTCCATGGCTATCCATGGTTAATTCACCGACTAAGCTATCGACGTACAAATCACCACAATATGCATGTGCGTGGTTATAAAGAAAAAGGCAGTATCAACACGCCACTTGAGCTGGCGATAAGAAATGAAATTGATCGCTTTAGCCTAGCAATTGATGTGATAGATCGGGTTGAAAAACTGCAAATTGTTGGTGCTCATGTAAAAGAAAAATTACGTGATTTACAGATTGAGTGTAGTAACTATGCATATAAACATGGTGTTGATAAACCAGAATTTTCTGAGTGGCAATGGCCTAATCGGTAGTGATAAACAAGGTTAATGATAGTGAACAGCTTGTATTGGTTATTAATAGTGGCAGTTCATCAATAAAATATACGGTCTTTTCATTTCCTGCACAGTCGGTTGTACTTCATGGTGACGTCAATGAAATAGGCACAAACCAAAGCAGTCACCATATTCATCTGAAAGTTATTGGCTCAGAAGATATTGTCATCGAGCAGGATTCGGAAGTATTTTATACGCATCGTGATGGTTTTAACTCTATTTTAGAGGCACTGTTTAGGTTTGATGAAACGATGGGCGATTTACCTATAGCGGTTATTGCGCATCGAGTGGTGCATGGTGGCGATCAATTTATTTCCCCAACAGTGATTAATGAGGATGTCTTAGAGAGACTCGACGATTTAATACATTTAGCACCGCTGCATAATCCGGATAATATTCAAGGTGCTAGAATTTGCCACCAAGCATTTCCTGATATTCCTCAAGTGGCTGTGTTTGATACTGCTTTCCACCAAACAATGCCAGATTATGCCTATCGTTACGCCATTCCAGATTCATGGTATCAACAGTATAAAATTAGACGTTATGGCTTCCATGGAAGCTCTCATCAGTATGTGGCAACCCAAGCTGCACAACTATTAGGGCGTCCCTTAACGGAGCTTAATTTCATAAGCTTGCATTTAGGTAATGGTGCAAGTGCCTGTGCTATTCAACAGGGGAAAAGTATTGATACTTCGATGGGCTTTACCCCCCTAGAAGGCCTTATTATGGGCGGCCGATCAGGTGACTTAGATGCTTCCATTGCTTTATATATGCAACAAAACAGTGCTATGACAAATGAACAGATCGAGCATGCTCTGAATGAGGAGTCAGGGCTATATGCTCTTGCAGGAAGCAATAATATGACTGACTTATTAGCACAGGAAAAAATAGGTGATGTCTCTGCCAGACTAGCACTTGAAGCCTATGTGTATAGAATTCGTAAATACATAGGGGCCTACTTGCTTATATTAGGCCATGTTGATGCCATTATTTTTACAGCGGGTGTTGGTGAAAATTCTCCTGAGATTCGAGCACGTTGTTGTGAAAACCTAGAAACGTTTGGTATTGAGTTAGAGACAAAACTCAATGAACAACAAATAGAACAAAGTGCATTAATGAATGTTTCGAGTAGTCATACTAAAATTATCGTTATACGTACTAATGAAGAGCTACAGATTGCTTATGAAGCGAGAAAAAAAATACTTTCCTGAATAGAAGTTCTGTAATGAAAAAACGATAGAACCTATTGCAAAGATCGTTTTAAATGATCCGCTAAGTCATCCAGATAAGGTCTTTCAAACAAAGAGTCATGGAAGCCATTAATAATATATTCCTTATGGTCTTCTTTATTAATTGTAAAGGTCTCTAAATTTGTCTTATTAAAATTTTGTAAATATTCTTGGGATAGGAAGGAAATAATTTTCCCTGCATATTTTTTGGGTACATAAGTCCGCTGAGCATTGTTGAATTTTATAATAAATTGTCGATGCTTTTCCTTAAGGTCATTACTGATATTTTGTGTTACAAAATGTTTTTTCTTTATTGTCTTAATTCGACTTAATAGCTTGTGCATTAATAATGGCAGATTAAGATATCTTGCTATAGCGAACGGTTGTCCAGTATTCATAATATTGTTAGGGTCTTCATTCCAAACCGTATCAATAGTTGCAAATAACGATACTGATTGGCCCTGCTGATAAAGCTGTTGAGCAAGCTCATAAGCCATAACTGTATCGGCACAAAAAGAGGCTATTTGATAGGGTCCTATGGGTTGGATCTTGCGAATATCAGCTAAGAATTGCTTCGCTATGATTTCAATAGTTACTGGCAAATCTGGGTTTACAGCTTCTGGGACACCAAAAACATTTAAACCATAGATGGGCTGGTCATCAGCGAGGACAGTAGCCAGATTACTAGCATAACCAGTAGTACCAATATAAAAAAGCGGTGTTTTGCTTCCCTTAAGCTGAACATTAACAAGTGATGAATAATTAACCCTCTGATCAAGTGACTCCAAGTTGGCCAAAATGGCAACAATTGTTGGGTTCTCGAAGATATACATAATGGGTAAATTTAGCTTTAATATGGTTTCCATTTGGTGAGTCAATTCAACGGCTAATAAAGAATCGCCTCCCCACTCAAAAAAGTTATCGTGAATACCAACATCTTGTAAGCTTAATAACTCAGACCAAAGTGTAGATAGACTCTGTTCTGAATCATTGCGTGCAGCAGTGAAATCTTTATCCGTTCTGCTTCGATAATAATGCGGCTCAGGTAAGGCTTGCCGATCAACCTTGCCATTAATGGTAAGCGGAAATTCTTTAAGTGTGACAAAAGCAGAAGGAATCATCGAGCTTATTAAAGTAAGCGCTAAAAAGGCCCTTATTTCACTATTATTAATCGATGTATCTGAGATTAAATAAGCCACCATATATTGATTATTGAATTGGCCTTCACGTAAAACAACCAATGCGTTTTTAATATCAGGGTGTTGTATGAGCCTGGTTTCAATTTCACCAGGTTCGATGCGATTACCCCTTAGCTGTATTTGATGATCAACACGTCCTAAATAATCGATGTCATTATTAGCTAGGTATCTGGCTCGGTCACCTGTTTTATAAAGCTGTTTTTGATTAAATAGGCCCTTGATAAATCGCTCTTGTGTTAGTTCTGGACGATTAAGGTATCCACGAGCAACTTGAATCCCACCAATATAAAGTTCGCCTACCTCACCCTCTGAAACAAGCTGATAATTTTCATCTAGAATGTAAAGCTGGGTATTATTAACCGCCTTACCAATAGGCACGCTATTACGATTTATTTTTTTAGTAATGGGTGAGCTTGTTGCTATAACCGCAGCTTCAGTAGGCCCATACATATTAAACAGTGAGGCATTACTTCTATTTGAAAAATTATTGGCAATAGAGACAGGTAGGGCTTCACCTGCGCTACATACTTGCCTCAAGCTTACAGATTGATCAAAGCCAGAAGTATCCATCAAAATTTTTAGCACCGAGGGAGAAAGGTGCATGGTTGTTATATTTTGTGATTGAATCAAATCAATGATGTATAGATTATCTCTGTGGCCAT
Source organism: uncultured Gammaproteobacteria bacterium (assembly GCA_913058195.1). Taxonomy (GTDB): domain Bacteria; phylum Pseudomonadota; class Gammaproteobacteria; order Nitrosococcales; family Methylophagaceae. Next base: position 5,392 of record CAJXPP010000154.1, read on the forward strand.
CAGGTTTTGCGATAACTAGTTTCCCACCAGAAATTAAGCCCTCAAAAAGCTCTAAAACCGATACATCAAAGGAAATGCTGGTTTGTTGTAAAATAATATCCGTATTGTTAATTTGCAGATATTGAGCAATCCACATCAGCTGATTGCTCACACTGTCATGCTGCATCATGACGCCTTTCGGTATTCCAGTAGATCTGTCTCTTATACACATCTGACGCTGCCGACGATCTACTCTGTGTAGA
>CAJXPP010000155.1 GCA_913058195.1 uncultured Gammaproteobacteria bacterium
CCCCGCCACATCTTGCCCTGCTAGCAGTAAAGGTAATGACTCTGCTTGAATTGGTGTACAAAACTCGAAGCCCGCACTCTGTAAACCATTGAGAAGTGTTTCATGTAACGGTAATGCCGAAAAAGCTTGTTCAGTTAAATGTGTGCTCATAGAAATACTTGCATTACCTTTGCTGATAGGAAAAAATGTTCGTTAATATTGGATTGAGTATAGCCTTCCAATTGCTTAGGAGTGAAATTTATTGAATATCACCCCTTAAAATACATACCACTGGAGAAAGAAACATGAGCGAAAACGTCACCCAAGTGACTGATGGCGACTTTGAAAGCCAAGTATTACAATCAGACCTTCCTGTATTAGTTGATTATTGGGCTGAATGGTGTGGGCCTTGTAAAATGATTGCCCCAATCCTACAAGAAATCGGTACAGAATACGCAGGCAAAATTAAAGTATGCAAGCTTAATATTGATGAAAATCCAGAAACACCACCTCGTTACGGCATTCGCGGTATACCAACGCTAATGTTATTCAAAAATGGTGAAGTTGAAGCTACTAAAGTAGGCGCCTTAACTAAATCACAATTAGCGGCATTTTTAGATAGCAATATCTAAACGCTTTGCAACCGCCTAAATTGGCGGTTGCAACACAAATGCTAAAATCATTAAAGCACTGGACATGCATCGCATGTTCAGTGTTTTTCTGTCTCTACCCTCCATAACAAATTAGCCTTGAATATCAATGGATGTATCTGAATTACTCGATGGTTTAAACAAACCTCAACGTGAAGCTGTCGCGGCACCACTTGGTCACGCGCGAATTTTAGCGGGTGCAGGCAGCGGTAAAACACGCGTTCTCGTTCATCGCATATCATGGTTAATACAGGCTGAAGCTTTATCTCCAGCTAATATCCTTGCTGTTACCTTTACCAATAAAGCCGCCAAAGAAATGCGCGGTAAGATAGAGGAAACCTTGGGCTACCCTATTGGTGGAATGTGGGTTGGTACCTTTCATGGTTTGGCTCATCGCTTATTACGCTCTCACTGGAAAGAAGCTGAACTGCCACAAAGTTTTCAAATCTTAGATAGTGATGATCAGCTCCGCATGCTCAAACGCATTATCCGTGGCATGGAGTTAGATGAAGCCCAGTGGCCAGCTAAGCAAGCTCAGTGGTATATCAATGCTCAAAAAGATGAAGGTTTGCGTTCAAAGCATATTCAAGCCGGCAACGATCCTTATTCACAGAAAATGTTGGCTATTTATCTGGCCTATGAAAATACGTGCCAGCGTGCCGGCGTCATTGATTTTGGTGAAATTTTATTACGCAGTCACGAACTATGGCTTAAACGCCCAGATATTCTTGCCTCGTATCAGCAACGTTTTCAACAAATATTAGTTGATGAGTTTCAAGATACCAATGCAATTCAATATGCATGGTTACGTTTGCTTGCAGGTGATACAGGCAATCTATTTATTGTCGGTGATGATGATCAATCCATTTATGGTTGGCGTGGTGCAAAAATTGAGAATATTCAAAAATTTCACAATGATTATGAAGATGCCAGCTCTATTCGACTCGAACAAAATTACCGTTCTACAGGCCACATTCTAGCCGCAGCTAATGCTGTGATTGCCAATAATAGCGATCGCCTCGGCAAGGAATTATGGACCGAAGATGATGATGGCGAACTGATTCAACTTTATAACGCGTATAACGAACGTGATGAAGCTGCATATCTAGTCCAACAAGTTAAATCTTGGGTCGAAAATGGTGGTAAGCGCGCTGACAATGCGGTGTTATACCGCTCTAATGCTCAATCTCGTATTATTGAAGAAGCATTAATGCAAGCCAATATGCCCTATCGGGTTTATGGCGGCTTACGCTTCTTTGACCGAGCTGAAATTAAAGATGTGCTGTCTTATATGCGTCTAGTGGCTAATCGTAATGACGATGCTGCATTTGAACGTATTGTAAACACGCCTACACGGGGTATTGGCGCTGCAACACTGACCCAACTACGCCAGTATGCACGCGAACAAAACCAAACCATGTGGCAAGCCTGTGTCGCGTTATTAGCCGCTAAGTTTTTTACCGCTCGTGCCGGTAATGCTCTCACTAACTTTTTAACCTTAATTGATTCACTCACACCTGAAGATGATTCTATACCGTTAAATGAACTGACCACCTTAGTGATTGATGAAAGCGGTTTACGCGCCCACCATGCCAAAGATACCTCTGAAAAAGGCCAAGGCCGCATTGAAAACTTAGATGAATTAATCAATGCAACTCGAATGTTTGAACGCCCTGAAGAGGCTGAGGACATGCCTTTACTCGATGCTTTCTTATCACATGCAGCACTAGAGTCTGGCGAAAACCAAGCCGATCAGTGGGAAGATTGTGTGCAGTTAATGACACTGCATTCTGCTAAAGGCTTAGAGTTTCCTGTGGTATTTATGGTCGGCATGGAAGAAGGTTTATTCCCTGGTCAGAAAAGCAGCGATGATCCTAGTCGTCTTGCTGAAGAACGCCGCCTTTGTTACGTAGGCATGACACGAGCGCGTAAGAAGTTGTATTTATTAAACACTGAATCACGTTATTTATATGGCCAAGAAATGTCGCCAACGCCATCGCGCTTCTTAAGAGAAATTCCAAGCGAACGACTTGAAGAAATACGATCTAGAAAAAATGTAGTATTGAGTGGCGCTGGTCAATCAAGCTTCACCGCGCCTAAACATGGCAAAGCGATCAACGAAACCGGCTTTAACCCTGGTCAACAAGTGCATCATCAAAAGTTTGGCCAAGGTACAGTCATTGATACGGAAGGCGCAGGTAAAAGCGCTCGAATACAAGTTAATTTCAAACATGCAGGCACTAAATGGTTAGTGCTCGCTTATGCAAAACTAGAGGCAGTCTAAACAAAGTTATGATTATGTTGCAACGTATAGTATTACTCACTCTTCTCTCATTATTATTAACAGCCTGCGGCTCTGAAGAAAGTGCCAAAACATCAGCAGTAAGCGTTGATAATAGTAAAACTTATAACTGGAAAATGGTCACTACATGGCCTCCTGGCTTTCCTGTATTACAAGAAGGTGCAGAAAAGTTTGCTGAAAACATCTACGCTATGTCGAATGGCCGCCTGAACATTAAAGTTTATGCTGGTGGTGAATTGATTCCTGCCTTACAAACCTTTGATGCTGTCTCACAAGGTACGGTTGAAATGGGCCATGGCAGCGCCTATTACTGGGCAGGTAAAGTGCCTGAAGCACAATTATTCTCTACGGTACCATTTGGTATGACAGCTCGCGGTATGAACGCATGGTTGTATGAGGGTGGCGGTTTAGAATTGTGGCGTGAAGTCTACAAACCTTTCCATGTTATCCCCTTCCCTCTTGGTAATACAGGCGTTCAAATGGGCGGTTGGTTTAATAAAGAAATTAACTCACTTGATGATATTCAAGGGTTAAAAATGCGTATCCCCGGCCTAGGTGGAAAAGTATTTGCTAAAGCAGGTGGTAGCCCGGTGCTATTGGCCGGCAGCGAAGTTTATACTGCCCTAGAACGTAATACTATTGACGCAACTGAATGGCTTAGCCCATTTCATGATCAGCGTTTAGGCTTATACCGTGCAGCAGAACATTATTATTACCCCGGCTGGCATGAGCCCGGTACAGTATTAGAACTGACAATTAATCAACGTGCATGGGATTCATTACCTGCGGATTTAAAAGCCATCGTTTCAAATGCTGCAATGGCTGAAAACCTACGCATGTTCTCAGAAATGGAACAAAAAAATATAGAGGCGCTACAAGAATTAAAAGATCGTGAAGGCGTAAAAATACACCGTTTCCCAGATGATGTATTAAATAGACTGCAAACATTAACACGAGAAACCCTAGCCGAAGAAGCTGCTAATAATCCTAAGTTTAAACGTGTGTATGAGGCTTATGACGCTTTCCGTCAGAAAAACAATGCGTGGTCAGATATTTCTGAAAACGCCTATTTAGATATTAAAGAAGAAAAACAATGATATACCTTATTTTTACCCATGCAGCCATAGCCGAAGCAATTAATGACATTATTGCTGATAAAGCAATATTATGGATCAACGATGATATTTTATCTGAGCAGCAGTCAGCACAATTAGCGGCAGCAAACATCACCGTAGAACTACTACCAAAATTTGTTAAGCCTTCTGATGAAAAAGGTGTTGTGACGGCATTAGAACTTGTTGAAAAACAAGCTGATAAAGGTGCTGAAATATTAGTAGAGTATAATTAGTGCGTTCCTTATTACTCCTGTTATTTTTACAAGTAGTGCCCATGAATTTTCTACTTGCAGCTGAAAGTGATAATCCAGAAATCAAGGTATATCGTGATCCAGACTGCCAATGCTGTCATAAGTGGATTAATCATCTAAAGCAAAATAAGTTCAATGTGCTTGATTTGCCGACACGCAATATGACAAGTGTAAAAGAAGCGGTAAAACTACCCAAAAAAATGGCTTCTTGCCATACGGCTATCATCGATGGTTACATCATAGAAGGTCATGTTCCTGCTGATGATATTGTTCGGCTATTAACAGATAAGCCAGATATTACTGGTCTATCAGTGCCACAAATGCCTGTTGGTACACCTGGAATGGAAATGGGTGAACGCAAAGATCCTTTTATCGTGTTTCAGTTCGATAAATCAGGAAAATATAGCATCTATAATCGCTATACTGTGGATAAAGATAATCAATATCAGCAGCTAGAAAACGACACACACTAGGTGGAATTACTGTTTGTTTTTGGCCGGTTAATTTTTTCGTCATCTGCCAATGTATTTCAAAAGCAATTATCTAATCATGGCCTACATCCTTTTTATATTGTCATGGTGTCCTATCTAGTACTCAGCATAATTTGTATACCTTTATTATGGTCTTTCAATCCGTTTACGCTTAGCCAAACATTCTGGATAAATATCTTCTTTGCTGCCTTACTAGATATGGCAGGCACACTGTTTTTAGTGATGTCTCTATCTAAGACCGACCTATCAGTATTTGGTCCTCTCAATGCCTATAAAGTCGTTATTTCAATGATTTTAGCTATGATTTTTCTTGGTGAAATCCCAAGCTCACAAGGCTTTGTCGGCATAAGTATTATTCTAATCGGCAGTTTTTTATTATTTCCGCCAAGTAAGGATGCTGGAATATCACGCCTATTCTCTTTGCTATTAGATCGTGGTGTGCAATATCGTTTTTTATCAATCCTATTATTTTCTGTCGGCACCCTACCACTCAAAAATGCTGTCATGGCTGGTGATGCAATCTCAACAACCGTTTTTTGGTGTCTAATTGGTTTCCCTATGGTAATCATGGCTTACATCGTATTTATAAAAGGTAGCTTGCAAAGTGATGTGCAACAATCAAAATCACAAGTTTACCGCTTTCTCTATCTTGGCATTTCGATGTTTCTGATGCAGTACATGACCATGATTGTATTATCACAATTTTATATTGCCTATTCTCTAGCTCTATTTCAGCTGGGAATGGTGTTACAAGTTTTTCTTGGCTGGCATATTTTTAATGAAAAACATGTTTTACCTGTCTCTTATACACATCTCCGAGCCCACGAGACTAGGCATGATCTCGT
>CAJXPP010000156.1 GCA_913058195.1 uncultured Gammaproteobacteria bacterium
GATCTACACAGAGTAGATCGTCGGCAGCGTCAGATGTGTATAAGAGACAGGACAGGGTACCCTGCAAGATCAAATTGAACGCCATTTTTAAACAAGCACATTCAGCTAAAATACTATTGTTTGTATTGGCAATGGTCACGCTATGGCTTCTTTCCGGTCACAAAGAGACTTCAGAGCAAAGTATCAAAAGTGAGGTCAATAAAAGTAGTGATTATGCGATGACAAACTTCACTTTGACCATAATGGATATGAAAGGCAATCCGTCGCGCGTTATCACCGGCTCTGAGATGTCCCATTATCCCGAAGATGATAGTACTGAAATAATTGATCCCATTGCCCAGTTTATTCAAAAAGGCAAAGATACATGGCAAATTTCATCTAATAAAGGTTTCACTGTTGGTAAAGGAGACGATATTCTGTTAACAGGCAATGTCATCATTACTCAACCAGATAATCCTGATATTGAATTACACACTGAATCATTAAATTTAGATACATTGCATAATACTGCTTATACCGATCTTGCAGTAAGCATGAAATCACCTTATGGTGAGACTGATTCCGTTGGTCTGCATGCCTCGCTAGAACAAAAAACGATTAACCTCCACTCACGAGTGAAAGGACATTATGATGCTCCGCCTACAAAGTAAATTTTTAATCTTATTACTGATTGTTGTCCCCGCTTTTGCATGGGCATTACCTAGTGATAGAGAACAGCCTATCGAGATCGAAGCAGATCATGCTCAGATGGATGATAGTCAAGGCATCACTCAGTACAAAGGTAAGGCGGTATTAACACAAGGTACACTTCGCATCGAAGGCGATATTATTACCTTTTATTACGACGATGATAAACAGCTATCCAAAGCGATTGCTCAAGGTAATTTAGCTACGTATCAACAGGTTCAGAAACCGGGTGAAACACCTGTTAAAGCCCGTGCTTTGCAAATGGAATATCACGCACGCTCACAAATGATCTACCTAATTGGTAAGGGTCATGTATGGCAAAATGGCGATGAGTTTAGTGGCGCACGTATTGAGTATGATATTGATAAGAATATTGTAAATGCGAGCTCTAATCCTGCAGTATCTGGTAAAAAGTCACGCAAGAGCGAACGCATTCATATTATCATTCAACCGCCTAGCAGTAAGCAGAAAAAGACAACCATAAAGAAACCCCAAGCCATAATAGAAAAAGAAGTTGTAAAAGAAATTACACCACCAGCAATAGTTGAAGGTTATCCAACAGCAGTCATCTCGACCAATTTAAATATTCGAACTGGCCCTGGTACTCACTATAATAAACTTGGCGTTTTTTCTAATGGCAGCTTAGTGTATATTTTGACCGAACAAAAAGACTGGGTTCAGGTCAGGGGTACCATTAAAGATCACGCTATCATTGGCTGGGTATCTCGCCGCTACATCCAAGAAACTAACTAAATCAGGATAAAATTGGTATGAGCATGTTGTCCGCCCAAACCTTGTCTAAACGCTATGGTGACCGCCAAGCAGTAAAAGATATTTCTTTAGATGTAAGCAGTGGTGAAATCGTTGGTTTATTAGGACCTAATGGGGCTGGAAAAACAACCAGTTTTTATATGATTGTCGGTTTAGTACCTGTTGATACCGGGTCAATTTTTCTAGATCAGCGAGAATTAACTCACGATCCAATCCACCAGCGAGCACAACTAGGTATTGGCTATTTACCCCAAGAAGCCTCTGTATTTCGAAAGTTATCTGTTGCTGATAATATCTACGCCATTATTGAAACTCGGCCCGAATTAAGTGCTGATGAAAAGACTGACCTACTTAACCGCCTCTTAGCCGATTTTCATATCGAGCATATCCGGGACTCACTCGGAATGGCTTTATCTGGTGGTGAACGTCGCCGTGTAGAAATCGCTCGCGCCTTGGCAATGGAACCCCAATTTATATTACTTGATGAACCCTTTGCAGGCGTTGATCCTATTTCAGTACTTGATATTCAAGGCATTATCAAAGAACTTGCCCAACGTGGTATCGGTATATTAATTACCGATCATAATGTTCGAGAAACACTCGAAGTTTGTGAACGTGCATATATTTTCAATGAAGGCGAAGTGATAGCAAAGGGTACTCCTGAAGAGATCATGAAGGATAAACGCGTTCTCTCTGTTTACCTTGGTCGAGACTTCCGCCTTTAGGTTAGAAATATAATGCAACCATCAAAAGAAAATAATACTTTTCGACAAAGCACTTTTCAAGTTCTTGAACAAAGTGGCTTTTCGCATCTAATCAATATAACGTTGATTATATTGATTGCATTGACATTAGTTGTTCTTTTTATTGAAACAGTACCAGCAATACATCAACACTATGAACACTGGTTTAATCTATTCGAATATGTCTCTATTACACTGTTTAGTATTGAATATACTATGCGTGTTTGGAGTGCTGCTGAGCTAAATTCTTCCGCACCATGGCAAAGTCGATGGAAATATATTCTCAGTCCACTCGCGCTAATAGACTTATTAGCAATAGCCCCTTTTTACTTAGGTTTATTTATCCAGATAGATGCTCGCTCTCTACGTGCAGTACGCTTACTTCGCCTACTTAAATTAACTCGATACTCTCATTCACTTAGAACCTTATTACAAGTAATAAGGAATGAGCTGGCAGGCATTATTTCGGCCTTAAGCATGTTAGTAATGCTCATTGTCATTGCCTCAACAGCCATGTATTTAGTTGAACATGAGATTCAACCCGATGACTTTGGTTCGATACCTCAAGCTATGTGGTGGGCAAGCGTCACATTAACGACTGTCGGCTACGGTGATGTTGTGCCCGTCACGCTGCTTGGTAAAACGTTAGGCATAGTAATCACTATTTTGGGTGTCGGAATTGCCGCTTTACCAGCGGGTATTCTTGCTAGTGGTTTCACTACTGAAATGCAAAATAGACGAGATGAGTTTCAAGCCAAAGTGATCACTTTATTATCCGATGATGGTCGACTCACACATGATGAATTGCATGAACTAGAGCAGCTTAGAATACAGCTAGGGCTTAGTATCAAAGAAAGTAAGTCATTAATTCGCTTATCAGGTACTGGCCACCTGACTGCTGCGGCATTTAAGCATTGTCCTCACTGCGGTGAAAGTCTGACTCATCACACTAATTAGTCTTTTTCATCTCCTGCTACAGTCTGTCTTTCTGGAAGAAAGAGTCGCGGTTCTACACGGACATCATTTAAGCTAACCCCAAAATGTAAGTGTGGCCCTGTCACTCGTCCTGTCATCCCAACAGTGCCAATAACAGCACCTTGTTGGAGTAACTGCCCATCTTCAACAGCAATTTTATTTAAGTGGCAAAACATGGTCACTAAGCCTTGGCCATGATCAATAAAGACAGTATTACCATTAAAGAAGTAATTGCCCGTACCTCTTACAATACCCGCTGCAGGTGCATGAACTTCAGTGCCAATTGGAGCAGCTAAGTCCATACCACTATGTGGTTTACGTGGTTGACCATTGAATACTCGTCGTCGTCCAAATAAGCCACTAACGCGCCCTTCTATAGGCCAAATAAAGTTAAAATCTATAGCAGCTTTATCCATCCAATATTCTAAGGCACCATCAATTTGTGCCCGCTCAGCATTAATTCGCGTTATATCATGATTGGTTGGATTTACTTTGCGTTTATCCTTAATTTCTATGTATTGGGTTGGGTATTGTTTGTCACTAATAGTAAAAGTAACTTCTCGACTTTGTTTATCAGGCCCGACTGTCACACTCTGTTGGCCAATTTTAGCTGTTAATGGAATTCCCACCACTGCAAACCATTGCTCATTATCTTTAACAACCATTACAGGCTTATTGTTATAGTTAACTCTCGGCTTAACAGCATTATGGTTTTCTAGTGGCACAATAACAACACCGCCAGGAATGGCTGATTGTTGCGGTAAATTAATGGCTAGCGCCGCCAGCGGGTTATAGATTAAAGCGAGTAATACAAGCTTGTTAATCATGTTTAATCTTAGTGATCTGACAATGTAACTTCCCTTGCTGAAGTTGTACATTGACATGTTGCCCAACTTCGGCCTGTTTACTATTAAGTAGAACTTCATTGTTCCTAAGTGATGTGGTGATGCTATACCCTCGCTCCAATGTACTTAATGGACTTACGGCTGCTAGCGTTCTCATTTGAGCTGATAGCAACGCTCTCTTGCCATCAATTTTCTGCTGAATACTGCTTGTGAGTACTTTATTGGTTTGTTCGATATCAGCCTGTCTCTTTTGAATATCATTCAATAATGATAATGATTGGAAGCGTTGTAATAGGCTGGTCAATCTATATTGATGCGTCGTTAAGCCCTTTTTCACTTGCTGTTCTAATCGCGCCGATAATTGTAATAAACGGTGCTGTTGAGCATCAATTTTAGCTTGTGGATGAGTCAGTCTTACTGTCCAATAACCTGCCTGCTGTTGTTTGTCTTTAACTATTTGTCGCCATGCACGATGTAAGCGTTGTTCAATACGATCAACACTTTGCATATTTTGACCAATCGCGACGAGTGGATTAGTTAAGCCTTGTTTCAATAATTTAAGCTGATTCCGCTCAGTCTGAATTAAGTGTTTTATTATTAACAGCAGACGCTGACTATATCGACTTACTTGATTCAATAATGCTATACCATCCGGTACTGCCAGCTCAGCAGCCGCAGATGGCGTTGCAGCACGCACATCAGCAACAAAATCAGCGATAGTAAAATCAACTTCGTGACCAACAGCACTAATAATAGGTAATTTACAGGCAAAGATTGAACGTGCTAGTTGCTCATCATTAAAACTCCATAAATCTTCTAGTGAACCACCGCCTCGGCTCATTATTAACACATCACATTCATTGCGTTTTTCAGCGAGTTTAATAGCTTTTGTAATCTGCTTAGCCGAGTCTGTACCCTGAACTGCAACGGGGTATAGAATAACTTTTGCGGCTGGAAAGCGACGATTTAGCACCGTCAAAATATCATGCACTGCCGCACCATCAGGCGAAGAAATAATACCTATTCGCTGCGGTAATGCGGGTAAGATTTTTTTATGTTCACTATCAAATAAGCCTTCATCGCCTAATCGATGCTTTAAAGCCTCATAAGCGCGTTGTAACGCACCACTTCCGGCCTCTTCCATATGCTCAACAACGCACTGAAACTCGCCGCGACCTTCATATAAAGTCACTCGAACTCGTAATAAAACTTGCAGGCCATTTTTAGGTGTAAAGCGTAAGTTTCTATTTCGTGTGCGGAACATAGCACAGCGCACTTGTGCAGCTTCATCTTTCAAAGTGAAATAAATATGGCCTGAAGCAGGCATGGCAAGATTAGATATTTCGCCCTCAACCCAGGTCAGTGGAAAGGAGCCTTCTAAGACTCTTTTAGCCTCCCGAACGAGTCGTGAAACTGCATAAACTTCCTTGACCGGACGCGATGCTAAGGTTGGGTTACTATCAAGTGCCATAAAAACGCTTAGAAAACCTATAAAATACTGTTATAATTGTGGCGATAATACCATAACTGTCTCTTATACACATCTGACGCTGCCGACGATCTACTCTGTGTAGATCT